>CAUVUZ010000047.1:0-12350 GCA_963555095.1 uncultured Streptococcus sp.
AGATACATAGCGCCATTTCCAAAATTGGCCTTGGCTTCACTGGATGCTGTCTCAAAGGCTGCGACCAAGTCTTCTGACTTTTCAACCTTACGAATCCCTTTTCCACCACCACCTGCCGATGCCTTAAGCATAACTGGATAGCCAATCTTTTCTGCAACTGCAAGGGCCTCTTCAGCCGTATGAACTTCTCCATCAGAGCCTGGGATAACTGGAACCCCAGCCTTAATCATTTGCTCACGCGCATTGATCTTATCTCCCATGGTATCCATCACAGCTCCAGAAGGACCGATGAACTTAATCCCCACTTCATCACACATCGTGGCAAACTTGGAGTTTTCGCTAAGAAAACCAAAACCTGGGTGGATGGCTTCTGCTTCTGTCAAGACTGCAGCAGATAAAATAGCGTTGATATTGAGATAAGATTCTGTCGCCTTACCAGGTCCGATACAGATAGCTTCATCCGCTAGGAGTGTGTGAAGAGCTTCCTTATCAGCAGTTGAATAGACTGCTACAGTCGCAATGCCTAATTCACGCGCAGCTCGAATAATGCGAACCGCAATCTCACCACGGTTGGCAATCAAAATTTTACGAAACATGGAGAACCTCCTTAGTTTCCAATTGCAAAGGTAAGAGTACCACTCGCTGCAAGCTTGCCATCCACTTCAGCCTTTGCTTCAACCACAGCAATCGTACCACGACGTTTCACAAAGGTAGCCGTCATGACTAATTGATCACCTGGTACAACTTGCTTCTTAAACTTGACCTTGTCCATGCCAGCGTAGAAGACTAGTTTCCCTTTGTTTTCAGGCTTGGATAATTCCAAGACACCCGCAGTCTGTGCCAAGGCTTCCATGATAAGAACACCAGGCATAACTGGGTATTGAGGAAAATGACCATTAAAGAAAGGTTCGTTGATAGTGACATTTTTAATGGCAACAATAGTATCCTCGCTCACTTCCAAGACACGATCCACTAGGAGCATGGGGTAGCGATGGGGTAGAGCTTCTTTGATTCCTTGAATATCGATCATTTGATACGTACCAATCCTTTACCGAACTCAACCATTTCTTCATTTGAAACGAGAATTTCTGTCACCACACCATCCTTAGGTGCAGGAATTTCATTCATAACTTTCATGGCTTCGATAATCACCAAAGTCTGACCTTTTTTAACACTGTCTCCAACTGTGACAAAGGCAGGTTTATCTGGTCCAGCGGCCAAGTAAGCCACCCCTACAAGTGGACTTTCAACGACATCACCCTCTGGAGCAACCGTCGTTTCAGCTAGTGCTGGTGCTTCTTCCACTGCACTCTCTACTGGAGTTGAAGGGGCAGAAACTACTGGACTTGCAGCTACTGCAGTTGGCACTGGAGCAACTTGAGCTGGTGCTTCAGAAACCATTCTTGCTTCATTCTTACTGAACTGCAATTCGTCCTGTCCGTTTTTATAAGAAAATTCTCTCAAACTTGATTGGTCAAATTGAGCCATCAAGTCCTTGATCTCATTTAAATTCATAATTATTTATTCTCCCAACGTTTGAAAGCAAGAACCGCATTGTGACCACCAAAACCAAAAGTGTTTGAAATAGCATAAGGGATTTCTTGCTCCAAGCCTTGTCCATAAACGACATTCGCTTCGATATAGTCTGATAACTCACTTGTTCCAGCCGTCATTGGTACGTAGTTATGACGCATGGCTTCAATAGTAGCAATCGCTTCTACGGCCCCTGCAGCACCAAGCAAGTGTCCTGTAAAGGACTTGGTTGAAGATACAGGTACTTCTTTACCAAGGACAGCTACGATTGCACCACTTTCTCCTTTTTCATTAGCAGGAGTTGAAGTTCCGTGAGCATTGACGTAAGCCACTTGCTCTGGAGAAATTTCTGCCTCTTCCAAAGCCAATTTAATCGCCTTAATCGCGCCTTGACCTTCTGGATGAGGTGAAGTCATATGGTAAGCATCACAGGTATTTCCATAACCAACTACTTCAGCCAAAATAGTTGCGCCACGTTTTTCAGCATGTTCAAGACTCTCAAGAACCAACATCCCAGAACCTTCTCCCATCACAAAACCATTACGGTCTTTGTCAAACGGAATAGAAGCACGAGTTGGATCTTCTGTAGTTGATAGGGCAGTCAATGCTTGGAAACCAGCGATGGCAAAAGGAGTGATAGATGATTCTGATCCACCTACTAACATGACATCTTGGAAACCAAACTTGATGGAACGGAAGGCATCCCCAATGGCATCATTTGATGAGGCACAGGCTGTATTGATTGATTTACAGACACCATTTGCTCCAAAGCGCATGGCAACATTTCCTGAAGCCATATTTGGCAAGGCTTTTGGAAGTGTCATTGGCTTAACACGTTTTGGGCCTTTTTCATGAAGACGGATAACTTGGTCTTCGATTTCTTTAATTCCCCCAATACCTGATGCAACGATGACACCAAAACGATCTTTATCAATTGCTTCTACATCAAAGTTGGCATGTGTCACTGCCTCTTGCGCTGCATACAAGGCATACAAAGAATAGTTGTCAAAACGGTTGGTATCTTTTTTGACAAAGTATTTATCAAACGGGAAATCTTGAACTTCTGCCGCATTGTGCACAGCAAATTCGCTGTGGTCAAACTTAGTGATTTCTCCAATTCCAATCTTCCCAGTTTGCAAACTGTTCCAAAATTCTTCTGGAGTATTTCCGATAGGAGAGGTCAATCCGTAACCTGTTACTACAACTCGATTTAGTTTCATCTGTCTTACCTATATCTTTCCTTATTTTTTACATGCTAAGTCCGCCATCAACAGCGAGAACTTGTCCAGTCAAATAATCCTGTCCAGCTAGGAACACTGTAGCATCTGCGATATGTTCTGCTTGACCAAAATGTTTCATTGGGATTTGAGCTAATGTCGCTTCCTTGACCTTATCAGACAAAACAGCAGTCATATCTGACTCGATCATCCCTGGTGCAAGAGCATTTACGCGCACATTACGATTGGCAACTTCACGTGCTACTGACTTGGTAAAACCAATCAAACCTGCTTTAGAAGCTGCATAGTTGGCTTGTCCGATATTCCCCATCAGACCAACCACACTCGACATGTTGATAATCGCTCCTTCACGTGCCTTGATCATCTGTTTCAAGACTGCTTGCGTCATGTTGAAAGCACCTGTCAAGTTGATCTTAATCACTTTTTCAAAGTCTTCTTCGGTCATCTTGAGCATGAGCGTATCTTGAGTGATCCCAGCATTATTGACCAAGACATCGACAGAACCGAGTTCTGCAATCGCTTGATCTACCATACGCTTGGCATCTGCAAAGTCTGAAACATCACCTGATATCGGTACTACTTTGACACCGTAGTTTGAAAACTCAGCCAGCAATTCTTCTGAGATTGCTCCTCGGCTATTCAAAACTACATTAGCGCCTAGTTGGGCAAATTTGTGAGCAATGGCAAGTCCGATACCACGACTTGAACCTGTTACAAAGACATTTTTGTTTGTAAGTTGCATTCTATTTCTCCTGTTTCCTGTTGTATTTTGTGGGAGAAGGGATCATTAGTTTCCTAACAAAGCATCCAAGCTTGCTTGGTCTTCAACGTTAGCTAGCTGAGCTATTTTATCGATTTTTTTGACAAAGCCTGACAGGACCTTTCCAGGACCAATTTCAATAAAGTTGGTTACCCCAGCATCCTGCATCACAGCAATACTTTCATAAAAACGAACAGGTTCTTTGACCTGACGCGTCAAAAGCTCTTGGATTCGATCTTTTTCCATAACAGTAGCTTCCGTATTGCCAACTAGTGGGCAAATAAAATCAGAGAAACTCACTCCCTCAAGAGCTCCAGCTAGTTGCTGACTAGCTGGCTCAAGAAGGGCTGTATGGAAAGGACCCGATACATTTAAAGGAATCAATCGTTTTGCTCCTGCTTCCTGCAAGAGTTCAACTGCGCGGTCAACTGCAGCCACCTCACCACCAATAACGATTTGGCTTGGGGTGTTGTAGTTGGCTGGAGTCACTACTCCAACTTTAGAGGCTGTTTCACAAGCTTCCTCAATCACTTCAACCGGAGTATTAAGAACGGCAACCATCTTCCCAGAGCCTGCAGGTGCAGCCTCTTCCATATAAGCACCACGTTTAGCAACCAAAGCAACTGCATCCTCAAAGTCCAAGGCCCCACTTGCTACAAGAGCAGAATATTCCCCAAGAGACAATCCTGCTACCATATCTGGCTGGTAGCCCTTTTCTTTCAATAGTCGGTAAATAGCAACCGAAGTCGCTAAAATAGCTGGTTGCGTATAGCGAGTCTGGTTTAACTTGGTTTCTTCCTTATCAATCAAGTCACGAAGGTCATAACCCAAAACCTGACTGGCTTGGTCAATTGTTTCCTTGACGATAGGATAGCGATCATAGAGATCACGCCCCATCCCTAGATACTGAGCACCTTGACCCGCAAATAGAAAGGCTGTTTTAGTCATTTCTTACAACTCCTGCCCAACGAGAGGCTTCTTCTTGAATTTTCTTGGCTGCGCCATAATATAGATCTTTTAGGATTTCTTCGACAGTTTCCTCTTTAGAAACCAAACCAGCGATCTGACCTGCCATGACAGATCCACCTTCTACATCTCCATGAACAACGGCTTTAGCAAGAGCACCAGCTCCCATTTGTTCAAAGATTTCTAAATCTGGATTTTCTTGTTTAAAGGCATCTTTTTCAGCCTGTTCAAAGTCACGTGTCAACTGGTTTTTAATGGCACGAACAGCATGTCCAAAGTGTTGAGCTGAAATAGTCGTATCGATATCACGCGCTTTGAGGATTTTTTCCTTGTATTTTGGATGAGCGTTAGATTCCTTAGCTACTACGAATCGTGTACCAACTTGAACGGCCTCAGCACCAAGCATAAAGCCTGCAGCGACACCTTCACCGTCCGCAATTCCTCCAGCTGCGATAACTGGAATCGAAACAGCCGCAGCAACCTGACGAACCAAGGTCATAGTTGTTAGTTTCCCAATATGTCCACCGGCTTCCATTCCCTCTGCAATAACTGCATCTGCACCAATTTTTTCCATACGTTTTGCCAAAGCAACACTTGGAACAACAGGAATAACTGTAATTCCTGCATCATGGAAACGAGTCATGTATTTACTTGGATTTCCTGCACCAGTTGTAACCACCTTGACCCCTTCTTCAATCACGAGATCAACGATGTCTTCTACAAAAGGTGACAAGAGCATGATGTTGACACCAAAAGGTTTGTCCGTAAGTGATTTGATTTTATCGATATTAGCCTTTACGACCTCTTTCGGTGCATTCCCACCACCGATGATCCCTAGACCACCAGCTTTTGATACTGCACCAGCCAAGTCACCATCCGCAACCCAGGCCATTCCTCCTTGAAAAATAGGATAATCAATGTTCAATAATTCTGTAATACGTGTTTTCATAGTGCCTCCATCATTCCTTGCTTACGTAATAGTTCGACGAGTTTATCATTTGAGTTTCAAACTATTACCTAAACAAGAGGGAGTGGGTTTCCCCTACTCCTTCTAGTAATATGTTAATTATTTTGTTTGCTCTTCAACGTAGGCAACCAAGTCACCAACTGTTTTCAAGTTATCTTCTGCTTCGATTTGGATATCGAAAGCATCTTCGATTTCAGAGATTACTTGGAACAAGTCCAATGAATCTGCATCCAAATCATCAAAAGTAGATTCAAGTGTTACTTCTGATGCGTCTTTCCCAAGTTCTTCAACGATAATTTCTTGTACTTTTTCAAATACTGCCATGATAGGACTCCTTTAAAATATAAAAAATTTATAACTATGTGTTTACCACATGATTACCTAGATTGTAAGAATGAGTGTGCCCCATGTCAAACCTCCACCGAAGCCTGATAGGAGAATCGTCTGGCTACCATCTAAACGAATCATGCCATTCTCCACACACTCTGAGAGCAAAATCGGGATACTTGCTGCACTGGTATTTCCATACTTCATCATATTGGCAGGAAGTTTGTCTCGGTCTACGCCGATTTTCTTAGCCATCTTATCCAAAATGCGGATATTTGCCTGATGAAGTAAGAGATAATCCAATTCCGATGCTGCGATTGGACCATTTTCAATGGTTTCTTTGATCGATCTAGCAACATCACGATTTGCAAAATCAAAAACTGCTCGTCCATCCATTTTCAAAAAAGCAGGAACTGCTTCTTGATCTGAGAAGGGCGAAGCCAGAGCCGTTTGGCCATAGGTCAAACACTCGCTCCGAGAGCCATCCGTATAGAGACTTTCCACGAGGAAGTGCCGTGTTTCGCTTGTTTCCAAGAGGACCCCACCAGCACCATCTCCAAAAAGAACAGCTGTCGAACGGTCAGACCAATCAACTGCCTTGGATAAGGTCTCAGCCCCGATAACAATCCCTTTCTTGAACTGTCCAGAGCTTAAAAACTTTTCAGCAGTTGAGAGAGCGAATACAAAGCCACTACAAGCTGCTGTCAGATCAAAGGCGAAAGCTCTATGCGCTCCGATATTTGCCTGAACCCGAGCTGCCGTAGAAGGCATCATTGAGTCTGGGGTAATCGTCGCTACAATGATAAAATCAATCTGATCCGCTGTTAAGCTCCCTTTAGCCAGCAAGTCTTTGGCAACTTCTGTCGCCAAATCACTCGTTGACTCCGTTTTTGAGATATGTCTCTGTTTAATTCCTGTACGACTTGAAATCCACTCATCGCTTGTATCCATGATTTGGGCCAAGTCTTGATTAGTGACCACTTGCTCTGGAACATAATGAGCAACCTGGCTTATTTTTGCAAAAGCCATTATTTCAAATCCTCCAAAAATTGATAAAGGTTAGTCAAGCCCCTGCCCATCACTTCTATTTCTTCAGAACTCATACCATCGATAATTTTTTCGACCATGGCCTTGTGGAAACGTTTATGAAGGCGGTGAACCAAACGACCTTTCTTTGTCAAATGCAGATAGACCACACGACGATCCTGATCAGAACGAATGCGCTCAACATAACCTTTTCTTTCGAGATTATTCAAGCTGGTCGTAACAGTTCCAAGAGTTACCATCAGTTCTTTGGAAACCTTACTTGGCGTTGCCTCCGGAAACTTGCCAATCACATCAATCGTGTGCATTTCTTTGATGGAGATGTCTTTGAAACGACTACCTCGTAAGCTAACCTCCTCAATCACAAGGACATTATTAAAAATAGATGTTAAATACTCATTCACTTGTTGGTAGTCCAAAGTATTCCCTCCTTCTCAAAAAAAACTTTTGCATTCAAAACATTTGACACAAAAAGTATATCAAACTCCAAAGAATTGTGCAAGTATTTTTTTATTTTCCTGAAAATTTTGGTCGTCTTCTTTCAGAATGAGCTCGGACTCCTTCTTTAAAATCTTCAGTCAAAGATAAAGATTCTTGCAACTTTAATTCCAATTCAGCATAATTTTGCCAATCCTTAAATTGACTTTCCCAAACTAGCTTCTTAATGGCTGCGTATGAGTTTGCTGAGCCTCGTCTTAATTTTTTCAGAACTTGTTCTCTAGTTTTTTCTAATTTATCAGCTTCGCAGACACGGTATACCACGCCCCATTCCAGTGCTTTTTCCGCAGTCAAAGCTTCTCCTGTCATGGCAAGTTGCGCGGCACGTGTTACCCCGATGCTACGACTCAAGAGATGGATTCCACCAGCGTCCGGTGCCAATCCAACTCCAACAAAGGCTTGGATGAATTTTGCCTTATCAGTCGCCAAACAAAAATCGACTGCTACTGCCATATTTGCTGCAGCACCAGCAACCGCTCCATCTACCTCCATCAAAACAGGTTTAGGAATTTGCTTGATTTTGAAAGAAATTGTATTGACTAATTCTGCAATCTTATTCAAAGAAGGGATATCATCCTCATCCACTGCACGCTTCATCTCAACCAAGTCTCCCCCAACTGAAAAGACCTTCCCATTAGCATTAATCAAGATGAACTGAACAGCTTGATCCTGCTCAGCTAAGCTCAAAGCTTCTAAAATCTCCTCACACATTGGGATATGGAAACCATTTGCCACTTCGGGACGATTCAAAGTAATGATAGCAAGATCATCTACGATTTGATATAGGATATGATTCATAGCTTCTCCTTTTCTTTTGTAAGGCAATAAAATTGTTTCATCATCAAAGTATACCTTTTTTTAGATAAAGAGGCAAGGAAAAACTAAAGGAAAGTGTCTCAGCTGATAAAAAACGCTCACTTTATCCTAAAGACCTTAGTATTTTCTTCATTGAAAAATGCCCCTCTTTCTGCTATAATCGTATAAAATACTTACTTGAGGAGTCCTTATGAAGGTTGTAAAATTTGGCGGAAGCTCGCTTGCCTCTGCTAGTCAGTTAGAAAAAGTTTTAAACATCGTTAAAAGTGATAAAGAACGCCGTTTTGTAGTCGTTTCTGCACCCGGAAAACGCAATGCTGAAGATACCAAAGTGACCGATGCCTTGATTAAATACTATCGTGACTATGTGGCAGGAAATGACATCGGTGCTAGCCAAAACTGGATCATTGACCGTTATGCCGCCATGGTTAGTGAACTAGGGCTAAAACCTGCTGTTTTAGAAAAAATCTCTAAAAGCATCCGTGCCTTAGCGACTCTTCCTATTGAGGAAAATGACTTTCTCTATGACACCTTCCTAGCGGCTGGAGAAAACAACAATGCCAAACTTATCGCAGCTTACTTTAACCAAAACGGCATCGATGCGCGCTATGTTCATCCAAGAGAAGCGGGAATTATCGTAACAAGCGAACCTGGAAATGCTCGCATCATTCCATCTAGCTATGACAAGATTGAAGGCTTGGCTGACAGCAACGAAGTCCTTGTTATTCCTGGTTTCTTTGGGGTCACTAAGGAAAATCAAATCTGTACCTTCTCCCGTGGTGGATCCGACATAACTGGTTCCATCATCGCTGCAGGTGTTAAGGCTGATCTCTATGAAAACTTTACGGACGTAGACGGTATCTTTGCTGCCCATCCAGGTATCATTCACCAACCACACTCAATCCCTGAGTTGACCTACCGTGAAATGCGTGAGTTGGCATATGCTGGATTTTCAGTCCTTCACGATGAAGCCCTTCTTCCTGCCTACCGAGGAAAAATCCCTCTCGTTATCAAGAATACCAACAACCCTGACCATCCGGGTACTCGTATCGTTCTGAAACACAGTAGTGATAAATTCCCAGTAGTAGGGATTGCGGGTGACTCAGGATTTGTCAGCATCAACATGTCGAAATACCTCATGAACCGTGAAGTTGGTTTTGGTCGCAAGGTTCTGCAAATCCTCGAAGATCTTAACATCGGATGGGAACACATGCCAACAGGTATCGATGATCTTTCAATCATCCTCCGTTCTCGCGAACTAACTCCTATCAAGGAAGAAGAAATCCTTCGTCAGTTGGTTCAAAAGGCTGAAGTGGATCATGCTGAAATCGAACACGACCTTTCCATCATTATGATTGTCGGAGAAAAGATGAAGAGCCATATCGGGGTAACTGCTACTGCAACACGTGCTTTGTCTGAGAATAAAATCAACATCCAGATGATGTCCCAAGGTTCAAGTGAAGTTTCCATCATGTTTGTTGTCAATAAAGACCAAGAAAAGGCAGCTATCAAGGCTCTCTACCATGCCTTTTTCGATGAAAGTAAGGAAGACTAATCATGGCCCAATCTCTCAATAAAGTCATTGACCTCCAAACCACTGGAACGTCTTACCTCTCTATCTCTGGAAAAGTTGGAAAATTTCTAGTCGGGGACCAAGCCTTGGAGTTTTATCCCGATGTCAATGTCGAACAATATATCCAGATTCCCTGGTCCAGCATTCAGCAAATCGGAGCCAACGTAAGTGGCCGCAAGATCAGCCGCCACTTTGAAGTCTTCACCGATCAAGGTAAATTTCTCTTTGCCTCAAAAGACTCTGGAGCTATCCTCAAAATCGCTCGGGAAAAATTAGGAAACGACAAGGTTGTGAAACTTCCGACTCTGCTCCAGACCATTGGACAAAAATTTAAAAATCTATTTGCAAAAAAGTTGAAACTTTAGTATAATCATAGCAACGGATAAGTAGGTTATCCTCTTCTTTCAGAAAGTCTGCGGGTGCTGCGAGCAGATAGGAGGGATAGGTGAAATTCTACCGTTATCAACAATTAAATACAGAATCAAGTGCACACCTGTGAAGTTGGATGGAACCGTGGCCCTGCCACTCCAACGCTTTGTTAGGTGTGCTTTTTTCATAAAGGAGTTCTTATGTTAGATATCAAACGTATTCGTACAGACTTTGATGCTGTCGCTGAAAAATTGGCTACACGTGGTGTAGATGCTGCTGTTTTGAATGAGATGAAAGAAATCGACGCTAAACGTCGTGACATCTTGGTCAAGGTCGAAAACCTCAAGGCAGAACGTAACACAGTTTCTGCAGAGATTGCTCAAGCCAAGCGCAATAAGGAAAATGCTGATGACAAGATTGCTGCTATGCAAGCTCTCTCTGCTGAAGTAAAATCTCTCGATGCTGAATTGGCGGACATCGATGCTAAATTAACAGAATTTACCACTACTCTTCCAAACATCCCTGCCGACAGTGTTCCTATCGGAGCTGATGAAGATGACAATGTGGAAGTCCGCCGTTGGGGTACTCCGCGCGAATTTGACTTCGAGCCAAAAGCTCACTGGGATCTTGGTGAAGACCTTGGTATCCTTGACTGGGAACGTGGCGGTAAAGTAACGGGCGCTCGTTTCCTCTTCTATAAAGGACTTGGGGCTCGTTTGGAACGTGCTATCTACAACTTTATGTTAGATGAGCACGGTAAAGAAGGCTATACGGAAGTTATCACACCTTACATGGTTAACCATGATTCTATGTTTGGTACCGGAAATTATCCAAAATTTAAGGATGATACTTTTGAATTGAAAGACACTAGTTATGTCCTCATCCCTACAGCTGAAGTTCCTCTTACAAACTACTACCGTGATGAAATCCTTGACGGAAAAGACCTACCAATCTACTTCACCGCTATGAGTCCATCATTCCGTTCTGAGGCTGGTTCTGCAGGTCGTGATACACGTGGCTTGATTCGTCTACACCAATTCCACAAGGTTGAAATGGTCAAATTTGCCAAACCAGAAGAATCTTATGAAGAATTGGAAAAAATGACAGCCAACGCTGAAAATATTCTTCAAAAGCTCAACCTTCCATACCGTGTCGTTGCGCTCTCTACTGGAGATATGGGCTTCTCAGCTGCCAAGACTTATGACTTGGAAGTTTGGATTCCAGCCCAAAATACCTATCGTGAAATCTCAAGCTGTTCAAATACAGAAGATTTCCAAGCCCGTCGTGCCCAAATCCGTTACCGTGATGAAGCGGATGGCAAGGTGAAACTCCTTCATACCTTGAACGGTTCTGGACTTGCAGTTGGACGTACGGTTGCTGCTATTCTTGAAAACTACCAAAATGAAGATGGTTCTGTAACCATTCCAGAAGCTCTTCGTCCATACATGGGTGGCGCTGAAGTTATCAAACCATAAAAATAAGGCCTAGCTATTTCTAGCTAGACCTTTTTTCGTAACCAAATCAGATAACCAACCAAGACAAAGAATAAAATAGTGAGGCAAATAACGGTTTCAGCCAATACCAGATAATCCAGAAATGGAAGTTTCAAGATCCCCTGAGCCATCTTGAGCGAAGTAGCTGTGATAATGGTTGGGAAGGTGAGGGCTGAGAAGGCTGGTTGAAAGCCTTGTTTTAAAATATTGGGCAGGCGAGTTAAAACAAAGAAAAAGAAGGACTGAGATGCCAAAATCATGACAATCAAGAGCCAAGTCGATAGGCCTGCTCCTCCAACTCGAACCAGAGAAGCTAAGAGTAGGGAAAAGGGAGCACAGTAGATTCCTTCCTGTCCAAGCAAGGCCACTGGGAGTGGATCTTTCTTTAAATCGCTATAAATAAGCGGATAGAGATAGAAGGTCAAGACAAAACCAAAACTCAAGGTCGCATAGGCAATCTCAATAATGCCTACCAGAGGATAGGTCAAGGCCGCTACTGCTATCCCCACATAGAGCACCGTCCAGCTTGGAGTCGCATTGACCCTCCGACCCGGACAGGTAAATTTGATGGTAAAGTAAGTGATTAAAGCGAGGTCCAAGAGAAAGGAAAACCACCAGAGCCCTTGTGATATCAAAGGAAGATGAGGGAACAAACGAAAGACATAAGTCGATAAAATCATCCCAGCCATGGGAAAGGTAGCCATTCCAGATAAAAGAGGGGGCTTGGTCAATTCTTGCTTGGTTTCTTCCCAATTAAAAAGATGAA
>CAUVUZ010000048.1:0-12213 GCA_963555095.1 uncultured Streptococcus sp.
GTGCTGGTGTGATGCGCTCATCTTGAATTTCCTGGGTGCTGAGGTAAATCCCGTCAACACCGCCTTGCTGGATGATTTTCTGAGTTAGGATAGCAATATCTCCTGCAATCACATCTAGAATCGCTCTGAATTGCTCAGGATTTTCAAGCAATAGGTCAGCCACTTCCCTATCTCCTCGAGAAGTTTCTGAGCGAAACCAGCGCTTGAGGTAGGAAATCGGTGAAAAGATATTGTAGAAAGAAGCAATCTCTTCAGTAAAGGTCTCTCGAATCGCTTGTACCACTTCCACCTGTTGCTGAATCCACGGGTGATCCTCACCAATCGACTCAATAGAAGTCAGCTCCTGAATGCTTGCAACCTTAGGACCATATACATTATTTGGATAAAGGAAAAAACCGTCGCTCATGATTTTGACAAAATCAGGACGAATCCTTTCCACATAGTTGCGATGCCCATCAACACTTTTTTGAAAGATACGTGGATTATTTAATCCCTGCCCCTTTTCTTCGAGTGTTACAAAATGAAACCAAAATCCCACAGGAACTCTTTCCACTTCATCGCCTCGAATCGCTCTAAAGACTAAGTCTCTTTTACTTGCCATACCTCTCTCCTTCCATTTGGATTGAAACCATCTTATCACTCCTTTTCCCCTTTTCCCAATATATATTGACTATCAACTCGATTAGAAATTTTTATATCTATAAAGAAAAACACCTTAGAAATCCCTTTAAATCAGGTTTTCTAAGGTGTTTATACTCATTGTTTTCAAATGATGTTCTTTATGATATGAAATTTTTATAAGCTTGATAAGAATTATTTATACTCAGTCTTATTCCACAGTTACTGACTTAGCAAGGTTACGTGGTTTGTCCACATCAAGGCCACGGTGGAGTGTTGCAAAGTAAGCGACCAATTGCGTTGGTACGACCATTGAGATTGGTGAGAGGTAAGGGTGGACGGTCGTAAGGACGATGTCGTCTGTGTCTTTAGCAACATTTTCTTCTGCGATAGTGAGAACCTTGGCACCACGGGCTGCGACCTCTTGGATATTTCCACGAGTATGGTTAGCAAGGACTGGATCTGACAAGAGGGCCAAAACAGGTGTTCCTTCTTCAATCAAGGCAATGGTTCCATGCTTGAGTTCTCCCGCCGCAAAACCTTCACATTGGATGTAAGAAATCTCTTTGAGTTTGAGACTAGCTTCCATGGCTACATAATAGTCTTGACCACGTCCGATATAAAAGGCATTACGAGTTGTTTCAAGAAGCTCTCGAACCTTGGCATCAATGGTTTCTTTCTCAGAAAGAGTTGATTCAATAGACTGAGCCACGATAGACAACTCACGAATCAGATCAAAGGCTTGTGCTTTAGCATTGCCATTTGCTTCACCGACTGCTTTTGCAAGGAAGGCAAGGGCTGCAATTTGCGCTGTATAAGCCTTAGTTGATGCTACGGCGATTTCAGGACCCGCGTGAAGAAGCATTGTATGGTTGGCTTCGCGTGAAAGAGTTGAACCTGGCACGTTTGTCACTGTCAAGCTTGGGATGCCTAATTCATTGGCCTTGACCAAAACTTGACGGCTGTCAGCTGTTTCACCAGACTGGCTGATAAAGATAAAGAGTGGTTTTTGGCTGAGAAGTGGCATACCATAGCCCCACTCAGATGAGATTCCAAGTTCCACTGGCGTATCCGTCAATTCTTCCAACATCTTCTTAGAAGCAAATCCTGCATGGTAAGAAGTTCCAGCCGCAAGGATGTAGATGCGGTCAGCGTCTTGAACAGCCTTGATGATAGCTGGATCAACCACTACTTGACCCGCCTCATCTGTGTAGGCTTGGATGAGTTTACGCATAACCGTTGGTTGCTCGTCAATTTCCTTGAGCATGTAGTAAGGATAAGTTCCCTTACCGATATCAGACAAGTCAAGCTCGGCAGTATAGCTAGCACGCTCACGACTGTTATCATCATAGTCTTGCACTTCAACGCTATCAGCCTTGACGATTACCAACTCTTGGTCATGGATTTCCATATATTGGTTGGTCTCACGAATCATAGCCATAGCATCTGAGCAGACCATGTTATAGCCTTCCCCAAGACCAATCAAAAGTGGTGATTTATTTTTCGCCACATAGATGACATCTGGATTTTCAGAGTCAATCAAGGCAAAGGCATAAGAACCACGAATGATGTGAAGGGCTTTTTTGAAGGCTTCAAGAACTGAGAAACCATCTTCTTCTGCAAATTTTCCAATCAAGTGAACGGCGATTTCTGTATCTGTTTGCCCCTTAAAGTGGTGACCTGCAAGGTATTCTTCCTTGATTTCAAGGTAGTTTTCAATCACCCCATTGTGCACCAAAACAAAACGTCCAGTCTCAGAGCGGTGTGGGTGAGCATTGTCCTCCGTTGGTTTACCATGAGTCGCCCAACGAGTATGTCCGATACCAGTTGTTCCCTCAACACCAGTAGTTTTAGCAGACAATTCTGCGATACGACCAACAGCCTTAACTAGATGATTTTCAGCACCACCTAGGACAAAAATCCCCGCAGAATCATAGCCACGGTATTCAAGCTTTTCAAGCCCTTGAATCAAAATATCAGTTGCATTTGTGTTTCCAACAACACCGACAATTCCACACATAGTATATACGACACAGATCAGCTGTGCTTTCTCCTTAAATTGGTATAGTCTGATTTTCCTTTTACAGAACCAGCAAAGACAGTATATACTTGTTTTTCTCACTTGTCAAGCATAAAAATTGGTATAGTTTTTTAAAATACCATCAGAGCAAGATTTCACTTGAGAACTGACAAGTAGGATTCGATTACTTATAATAGAGAGAGGAGGTAGTTATCATGTGGTTTTTCTTCGCACTTTTATCTGCTGTCTTTGCAGCCTTAACTTCTATTTTAGCCAAGATTGGGATTGAGGGAGTTCCGTCCAATCTAGCAACAGCCATTCGTACGGTCGTCGTCATCCTTATGGCTTGGGCCATGGTTTTCTTGACCAATAGTCAGACTGAGATTGTCAATATCAGTAGAAAAAGTTGGTTCTTTCTCATCCTATCTGGTTTGGCAACAGGTGCCTCCTGGCTCTGCTACTACAAGGCCTTGCAGATGGGCAATGCGACTGAGGTATCTGCTGTCGATAAATTCAGTCTCGTCATCACCCTCGTTTTAGCCTTTTTCTTTCTACAGGATGTCCTGACGTTTAAAACAATCATTGGCTGTATACTGATTACGATTGGGACCTTGGTGATGATTTTGTAATACTCTCCCCCTCCCTATATGACCTCCCCAAAAAAGTTAGATAGTTTTGGGATGTTTTGTTACGTCTAAATTTATAAGTAGAGGAAATCAGCTTCAAGTGTCTAGCAAAAAGGAGGGAACCAAATTGGTTCCCTCCAAGATGTGGTTTTTCATCACCCCACTATACAGTTGACAAAAAACTAATTATCTCAGATAGCTAACTTCGACTTGAAATTTTGCCTTTCCAAATCTGAATGTGGTAAACCGACGACCGACTTTTGACTAATCTAAGAGCATCATGGAATCAATAAACAATTTCTTTGTGAAATAACCATTTTTAATTAAGTAAGCTGTATATTTTGCTCTTGTGACCATTTGATCATACTCTTCTGCCGTACATTCCTGAACCACGCGGCTAGCTTCTTCCAAACTGGACACGACAAAGCCCAAACCTTTCTCACGGATATAGTCTACATTAGAAAGATAGTCTGGCACAACCACAGGAATACCCGCGGCCAGATAAGTTGTTAACTTATAAGAAACATTTTCTTTGTAGTAGTCACGCTCTTCCGCAGGATTTTCGGAATTTCCCCATACTAGGCCAAAACCTCCTCCTTTAGACAACTCCAACAATAATTCCTGCTGAGTTCGCCACCCCTCAAGATGGACTTTGGAATAATCTACTCCCTCTGCTCTCGTAGCATAAACATGAAGGGGGGTACTGTGTTTCCAGTCAACAATATGTGGAAAACGAGATGGATCCCCTGAGAAGATTAATTTTTTCTCAAATTTTGGAGTATAGAGTTCCAAACCATGGGGAAGATCCCAGAGTGTTTGAACAACGTAGTTCTTGACGGTTAATCCTTCTGAAACGAGTTTCTGGTACATTTGTTCGGATGGTACTACCACCACATCACATTTATTATACATGTCAATGTGGGCCTTCATAAGATAATAATTGCTCTCAAACATTAGTGGCTGAACATCATGGATAAACATCACCATTTTTACATGAGAAAGCTTTAACTTTTCTACCAAGTGATTGTCCCATTCAACACTATTCCATGAAGGAGATTGGAAAAAAACGACATCTCCATAAGATACCCCCGCGACAATTCCATCCATCCGCGAGTTCAGTTCTTCCCACGGTTCATGGCTTGCATCATAAAAATATATCCCCAGTTCGTTAACTCCAAAGTCTCGAACAATTTTCATGACATTGTTCTGCGCCATCAAGGCAACACTCGTTGATGCTTGCCCAAATAAATTTGTGAAATGTACTTTCATTGTTTTCTAAATCCTCGTCTCAGTAATTTCTCTAAACATTGTATCATAATTTACGACTTTTCAAAAGCGTTTACATGCCAATTTTCAAGCTCAAGTTAGTTACTTGGGATAATTTCCCCAGGAGTCTTGTCTTCCAAGAACAATAAGGATAGCCTTAATAGATGTTTTTCTCACTCAATCTCACAAATTCGGTATCTTTGTTAGCTATGATAGATTGAATGAGTTGTTCCTGTTGAGTATATAATTTTTTGCATCTTTAGATTTCTCTGCTCATCTTGTGATGATTACAAACTCACATATAGAATTCTTATGCGATCAAGTCACTAACTTCTTTTCAAAGATTCGAGAACGTGAGATTTTCCCATTTTTCTTGCCAATTTTTCTTGGATAATCGTGTTTGATAGAGTTTCATTCGGTCTTCATTTTCTAAGAAGTGAGGAGTCGGATGAACTTGAAAGTTCAAGATATCCTCGAGTCCATAGGGGGCAAAAAGCTCTAAAGTGGAATCTTCATTCAAGCGAAGTCCTACCGCCGTACAGCGCTCTGGATATTTACTCATGGCATCACGAGAACTCGTATAGGGCACAGTGTGGGGACTGTGCTGATGCATATAGACCTGATTTTTCAACTCCCACTGATACTGAGGGAAATCTTCTCTCAGCTTGTTCTCTAGGGATACTGTTTCCTCATAAGAAACATCTGGATCAAAGAAAATCACATCCACATCCGTTTCACGGTCAAAAGGGGATTTGTCTGACAAGAGATTCCAGATGAAATTTCTAACCGAACCCGCTGCCAACCACGAATCTTTCAGACCAAGGTTACGAATGATGGTCAGAATGGTCATAATATCCAGATTTTCTCTGAAAGCATCTAGAATTTCTTGTTCATTTTTCACTGTATTCATAACCTAAATGCTCATATGCTTTAGCTGTTGCAACCCGTCCAGACCGTGTCCGCATGATAAATCCTTTTTGGATCAGGTAGGGTTCGTACATGTCTTCGACCGTCTCACGCTCCTCGGCAATATTAACAGAGAGGGTTCCTAGACCGACAGGACCACCACCGTACATCTCAATCATGGTACGAAGAATTTTCTGATCCACATAGTCCAAACCTTCATGGTCAACATCTAGCATGGTCAAGGCCTTATCAGTAATAACATCATCGATAACCCCATTTCCCATAATCTGGGCAAAGTCGCGCACGCGCTTGAGGAGGCGGTTGGCAATACGAGGAGTTCCACGACTACGTAAAGCCAACTCAGCAGCTGCCTCATGAGTGATTTCCATCTCAAAAATATCTGCCGTCCGCTCAACAATTTCCGTCAAGTCAGCGTGGGCATAGTATTCCATATGACCTGTAATCCCAAAACGTGCCCGTAGAGGATTTGAAAGCATTCCCGCCCTTGTCGTCGCACCAATCAAGGTAAAAGGTGGTAATTCCAGATGAACACTGCGACTGCCCTCTCCAGCCCCAATCATAATGTCAATGTAGAAGTCCTCCATAGCACTATAAAGCACCTCTTCCACCGACATGGGCAAGCGATGAATCTCGTCAATAAAGAGGACGTCTCCAGGCTCCAAATCATTCAAAATCGCTACCAAGTCACCCGCTTTTTCAATGACAGGGCCAGACGTTTGCTTGAGATTGACTCCTAGTTCATTAGCAATGACAAAGGCCATGGTCGTTTTCCCCAAACCTGGAGGCCCAAATAAGAGCACATGATCCAGTGCTTCATCCCGCATTTTGGCAGCTTCGATAAAGATTTGGAGCTGATCCTTGACCTTATCCTGCCCAATATATTCACGTAAATACTGAGGACGGAGCGTACGTTCTACTAACTCCTCATCCCCCATTATCTCATTATCTAAAATTCTATTCATGTTTCCATTATATCAAAAATCCAAGCCACAAACAAAAAAGCCACCTGATTGGGTGGCCTCTTTAGGGAGATTATTATGAAAAAGAAAGGATTAGGATTTCATTAAATAAAGGGTACTCAATGAAAATCGAAATCAGACTAGGCAGATAGACGCAAGCATAACTATAGTTAGCTAAGTCGACTCTAACGAAGGTTGATGAGATTTTCGAAGAGTATTAGGAGGTCTTTATTTAATGACTATATAATACACGAGGAGACTTAAAATTCCCTTAATTTTCAAATCGATCACTAACAATTTTCTTTAACAGCTGTTTGACCTGCAATACGTCCAAAAGTAAAGATATCCGTAAGCGAATTTCCTCCTAGACGGTTACCTGCATGGAGTCCACCTGCGACTTCTCCGGCAGCATACAAACCAGGGATAATCTGACCGTTTTCATTCAAAACGTGTGTTGAAGTATCAATCTTGAGTCCACCCATTGTATGGTGAACGGCTGGTTTTCTTGGTGTTGCGTAAAATGGTGCAACCTCACACTTGAGATCAAAACTACCTTTATTAAATTCAGGGTCAAAGCCTGCATCAACATAAGAATTGTACTTCTTGATTGTATCTGCTAACACCTCTGGATCCATACCAATCTGAACCGCCAACTCTTCTATCGTATCTGCACGATAGAGAGTGCCTGCTTTGACTTGGGCATCGATTTTTTCTTGGCTAGTGTTGTAGGCAGTTTCCTTGATACGTTCATCTGCGATTAGATAGAACAAGCCTCCATTATCAATCGCCGCTTGAGATAGCTTGTCTCGGCTACCGTACTCATCTACAAAGCGCTCTCCTTCAGTATTTACCATGATGAAGTTTGCTGGAGGAACTTGAAGTCCTGAGAAGAGGGCACCTGTTACTGGATCGGATACTGGCATCATTTGACTAAAGCCCATACCCACCAAATCTGCACCTACACTTTGCCCTAAAAGAATACCATCTCCTGTTACAGCTGGTGTATTAGATGTAGCAATATCATCTGCAATTTCAGTCCAGTAGGTATTGTATTTTTGTAGCATCTTGGTATTGGCACCAAATCCTCCAGAAGCTAGAACAACGGCATCTGCATTGACAATGATGGTTTGACCGTTTCGACCTTCTGCTCTGACACCCTTGACAGCCCCGTCTTTTACAAGCAATTCTTTAACTGGAGAATCTGTCAAAATCTTGCCACCATGTTCTAGAACATATTTTTGTAGGACAGATATAAAGGCATACCCCATTGGTTGAACCGGCTTATGGCCACGACGCCAAAGGGCTCCAACTGGCATTGTCACTTCACTACGAACAAATTCAACACCGATGTCTTCCAACCAACGAACAGACTCTAGGGCCCGTTCAGTTAGGACAGATACTAAATCATACTGGCCATGAATTTCATTTCCTTGTAAATCTTTTCGTTTCCCACCTATATAGGTTTGGATACGGTAAAGTAAGGTAGAGTCAAACAAATAGCTCGGGTCCTGCAAATACTGCTCAACCTCAACTTTCAAGACTCTAAAGTCCTCTAAATATTCTGGATCAATCGTTGATTCATCTGTCGCAATCAATTCTTGAAGCGTATGAGCCTCACCTGGATGAGCTGCGAAGGTTCCTTGCCATGCTGGATCTGGTGCATTCATTGGACCACCAGCACGAACAGTATTTCCTCCAATTGCTGGGAATTTCTCAACAATAATCGGCTTCTTCCCAGCTTGTAAGACTGCAGCCGCTGCAGCTAAACCAGCTCCTCCACCTCCGACGACGACAACATCTGCCTGATAGGTTTTATCTTCTTTATCTAGAGCAGATGGTGCTTTTGAACGTTTCCGTAGAACATCTGGATTTGCACCAGCTTGTTTGACTGCGCGAGCAACTCCGTCCAAGACACCATTTGAAGTCACAGAAGCTCCTGACACCGCATCAACGTTTAAGGTCTGTCCCTCAATGATTTCCGCTGGGATACGGGTAAATACGACATCTGCAATTCCTGAAGATTCTCCAGAAGAATCGATTTCAATTTTTTCAATACGGTCCTCAGAAACCGTTACATCCATCGGTAATTTCCCATTATGGCCTTCAGTTGTAACATGGTAAGTCCCCGGTTCAAAGCGAACTTCTTCAGGAAGGTTTAGTTGGTTTGCAACGGATACAAAGCGAAGGAAGCGATAAAAACAACTATCTAGGAAATCAACTGTTCGCTCCTCAATCAAATCTCCATTATCATCAAATGCTCGATGAGCTCGACCAAGTAAAAACTCACTACCTGGCATAACTGTTGCATTTACCCCAGGAGCATCCAGAATCTGACGAAGATGAAGTTGGGCACGTGAAGAACCTTGAATATCGTAAGAAGCTCCGACAATCATTGTCGGCTTTCCGTCTAGTGGATGAATGTTAAAAGACAACCACTCGAGCAAGCTATTCAAACTTGATGGAATCGTATGATTGTGCTCGGGTGTCGAGATAATGACACCATCAGCTTCTGAAATAGCTTGATTAAACTTCTGAATAATAGGTGTGTCTGTTTGATCATCTGTTTCATTGAACATTGGTACATCTGTTATTTCTAAAATCTCAATATCCGCTTTCTGAGCAAAATGTCTTTTCATAAATTGCAACAGGTTACGATTATAGGACTTTTTTGCATTAGTCCCAACAATAGCTACTAATTTCATGGATTGTTCTCCTTTCTTGAAATACCTATGCTTTCAACCATTCTTCCCAGATGAATGATTTTTTTCGATTTGTATCTTCAGGTTTTACTAAAGCTTTTGTTAGTTCAACAAAATTTTGAAATTCTGAAAAATGTTCTTCCAGTTCTGCAACCTTTTCTGGATTGTTCAAATGACACTCATCATCTAGGACTTGCTCAGAATGACCTAGAAAGAACTCTGTACCAGGCATAACTCTCGCTTTAAGCTCCGGCGCATCTAAAATCTGACGTAAATGTGCCTGCGCTCTAGATGTTCCTAACAAACCGAGAGAAGCACCTACAATCATCGTTGGTTTGTTAACCAAGGCACGACTGGTATAAGCAATCCACTCTAAAGCAGAGGCCAAAGGTGCTGGTATCGTGTGGTCGTACTCAGGTGTTGAAATAATCACACCATCTGCGGCAAGAATTTTTTCTGAAAAAGCTTGAACTTCAGCTGGCGCTTGCTTGTCCTCAGGTTCGTTAAATGCTGGCAATTGTTTGATTTCCAATACCTCAATGTCGGCTTTATCCGAAAAGTGCTTTTGCATAAATTTCAAGAGTTTCCGATTGGTTGAGCGATCCGAATTGGTTCCAACGATAGCAACTAGTTTCATCTTGGTACCCCTTTCATTTATTTAATCTACTTTCATTATACTACTTTAGAAAATCTTGTAAATCCTTGATAATAAAGACCGTGTTATTCTATCAGATTATCGTACTTTAGTACAAGTTCGTGAAAAAATTAACAAAATATCTTCGTTAACTATTGACCGGCTTCCCTAACTATGATATAGTCTTGGTGAAAAAATATACATTTAAGGAGGATGTTTTTATGAAAGAGACATTCAATCGTCGGAGGATTTTAGTCGCGTCTACAGCCATTCTTCTTTGCACAGGTGCCGTCTATTCCTTTTCTGTTTTTGCCGGACCACTTAGCAGTTCAACAGGCTGGTCCATGTCTGATATTATGTTAGCATTTGCTATCAACTCTGCAATCGGCCCTATCCCCATGATTCTAGGAGGTTATTTAGTTGACAAAGGTTATGTAAAATGGACCATCGCCCTCGGCGCTCTCCTATTTGCTAGCGGATTTTACTTAACCGGCTATGCCAATTCACCAGCCATGCTTTATTTGACCTATGGATTAATGGCCGGGCTTGGTCAAGGTTTTGCCTATTCAGGTGCCCTCTCCAATTCACTTCGCCTCTTCCCTGATAAACGTGGCTTAGCCTCTGGAATTCTGACAGGTGGCATGGGATTTGCCGCAGTCATCGCTTCTCCAGTCGCGAGCAATCTCATTCAACAACAAGATGCCTTCTTTGCTTTTCGTACAATTGGGCTAGTCTATATTGTTGTTATCATCTGTGCAATTTTCTTTATCAAGGCAGCTCCAAGTGGCTACCAACCAGTAGGCTGGAAAGCTCCTATCCCAACCAAGCAAGGAGCTACTAATAAAACCTGGAAACAAATGCTACGAAGTCCTCTGTTTTACATTATCATTAGCATGTTCTTTGTCGGCGCCTTTTCTGGTTTGATGATTGCCTCTCAAGCATCACCAATCGGTCAATCAATGTTTGGACTCTCTGCAGGCACTGCAGCTCTCTATGTCTCTCTTTATTCAATCGCAAACTCTAGTGGTCGTTTTATCTGGGGATCACTTTCTGATAAAATTGGCCGTTCAAAGACCTTATTAATTATCTACTCTGTCATTGTCCTAGCTTTATTTTCCCTAACTATCGTCCCTGGTCAACTCGGGTTTACCTTAGGAATTATAGGACTTGGTATCTGCTTTGGTGGTGTTATGGGGGTCTTCCCATCTATCGTCATGGAAAATTACGGTCCTGCAAATCAAGGGGTCAACTACGGTATAGTCTTCACTGGATATTCTTTAGCAGCATTTTTCGCTCCCAAAGTCGCTGTTCAAATAGCAATGGCTAATAATGGAAATTATAGTGTAGCTTTTTATGTTGCTATTGCTTTGGCCTTCATTGGACTTATGCTTACTATTTTTTATATGAAAAAGAAAGCTTAAAGCCCGAAAACTTCCTAGATAAGGAAGTTTTTTTGGTATAATAAACGTAGTAATAGTATATTGGGAGGATTTACCATGGCAGACCGTTCACGTTTCTTACGAGATAACCCATCTGACTTCCCATATGATTTTGAAAAACAAATCTTATCCAAAACATCTCCTGACACAATCTATCATTGTCATCCTGAGCTAGAGATTATTTATGTTACAAAGGGTTCTGCCATCGTTCATATCAACTCAGAACGCTTTGAAAGTCGTGAAGGAGATATTTTTCTTATCCAACCGACCTCTCTCCATGCTATCTATTCTCACAAAGATCAAGAACTATTTTCTACCAGCTTTCGAATTCATCTAGATTATCTTGGGAGAAGTCAGATTGACAGCTTTAGCCAACGCTATATCCAACCCCTCCACTCTGGTCACTTTTGCCTCACTCCTCAAATATCACCAGGCGATAAAGCCTATGATCAAATTCAATCCTGCCTTCTTTCCCTCTTTTCTATCCTTGAAGAAAAAGGCATATACTACGACCTACTCATAAAATCTAAACTATACGAATTGCTTCATCTTCTCTTTAAGTATAGATACGTCAATCGACACTATACAGATGATACCTACCAAAAATACCAAAAACTAAAAGAAGTGATTTGCTACCTTGAACAGCACTACTCAGAACCCATTCATATCGAGCAACTAGCTGCAACATTTGGATATAGTAAAAATCACTTTATGAGTATTTTCAAGCAACATACTGGAGCAAGTTGTATGGACTACCTGCTCCAGTTACGTCTTGAAAAATCCTGTGAGAAACTCGTCCAAACCAACCTCAGCATTCAAGAAATTGCAAGCCAGGTCGGTTTCACCAACCTTTCAAACTTCAACCGTCAATTTAAGCAGCACTATCACTTAACACCTAGACAGTATCGAAATCAACAACTTAAAAAGAAAACATGATTCTTTCTCCTTAGTCTTTTCTAAGGAGTTTTTTCAAACAAAAAAGCCACCTGATTGGGTGGCCTCTTTAGGGAGATTATTATGAAAAA
>CAUVUZ010000049.1:0-12102 GCA_963555095.1 uncultured Streptococcus sp.
GACTGGCAGTAATCATGATACCTGCGAAACAGTTGAGGTGACGAACAGCGAATGACAGTTCTGGAGTTGGACGGAGGCTTTCAAATACGTAAGATTTGATACCATGTTTTGCAAGAACTGCCGCAGATTCAAAGGCAAACTCAGGTGAGAAGTGACGACTATCGTAGGCAATTGCCACACCACGATCTTTTTCATTGCCACCTTTTGACTCAATCAATCGAGCCAAACCTTCAGTTGCTTGACGAACAACATAGATATTGATACGGTTAGTACCCGCACCGATTAAACCACGCATACCAGCAGTACCAAATTCAAGATTGGTATAGAAGGCATCTTCCTTTGTTTTTTCATCCATATTTTCCAAATCTTGACGAAGGTAGTCTGGAAGGTCAGCAAAATCGACCCATTTTTGATAATTTTCTTGGTAAGTCATAAAGTGTCTCCTTTTTTGTAAATTCTTTTAATCGCTTTCATTATATCACGATTTATCATTTTAGTAAAACGTTAGCATAACTTTCTGAAAAAGCTTGAAATGAAATGGATTCTATAGTCTTGAACCCCTTAGGGAAACATGCTATACTACCTATATGATTATTTTACAAGCTAATAAAATTGAACGTTCTTTTGCAGGAGAGGTTCTTTTTGATAATATCAATCTGCAAGTAGATGAACGAGACCGAATTGCCCTCGTCGGGAGAAATGGAGCGGGTAAGTCTACTCTTTTGAAGATTTTGGTTGGAGAAGAGGAGCCGACTAGTGGGGAAATCAATAAGAAAAAAGATATCTCTCTGTCTTACCTAGCCCAAGATAGCCGTTTTGAGTCTGAAAATACCATTTATGATGAAATGCTCCATGTCTTTGATGACTTGCGTCGAACCGAGAAGCAACTTCGTCAGATGGAACTGGAGATGGGTGAAAAGTCTGGTGAGGATTTGGATAAACTGATGGCGGATTATGATCGTTTGTCAGAGAATTTTCGTCAGGCTGGTGGCTTTACCTATGAAGCTGATATCCGTGCTATCTTGAATGGTTTCAAGTTTGATGAGACTATGTGGCAGATGAAAATTGCTGAGCTTTCTGGCGGTCAAAATACTCGTCTAGCTCTAGCAAAAATGCTCCTTGAAAAGCCCAATCTCTTGGTCCTGGACGAGCCAACCAACCATTTGGATATCGAAACCATTGCCTGGCTAGAGAATTACTTGGTGAACTATAGCGGTGCCCTCATTATTGTCAGCCACGACCGTTATTTTTTGGACAAGGTTGCTACCATTACGCTGGATTTGACCAAGCATTCTCTGGATAGATATGTGGGGAATTACTCTCGTTTCGTTGTACAAAAAGAGCAAAAGCTAGCAACGGAAGCTAAGAACTATGAAAAGCAGCAGAAGGAAATCGCTGCTCTGGAAGACTTTGTCAATCGTAATCTAGTCCGAGCTTCAACGACCAAACGTGCTCAATCTCGCCGGAAACAATTGGAAAAAATGGAGTGTTTGGACAAACCTGAAGCTGGTAAGAAATCAGCCAACATGACCTTCCAGTCTGAAAAAACGTCGGGAAATGTTGTTTTGACCGTTGAAAATGCAGCCATTGGTTATAATGAGGAAATATTGTCAGAGCCAATCAATCTCGACCTCCGTAAGATGAATGCTGTTGCCATCGTAGGACCAAATGGTATTGGGAAGTCAACCTTTATCAAGTCAATAGTAGATCAGATTCCTTTTATCAAAGGAGAAAAGCGATTTGGGGCCAATGTTGAGGTTGGCTACTATGACCAGACTCAAAGCAAGCTGACATCAAGTAATACTGTTCTGGATGAACTTTGGAATGATTTTAAACTGACACCAGAAGTTGAAATCCGTAACCGTCTTGGCGCCTTCCTTTTTTCAGGAGATGATGTTAAAAAATCAGTCGGGATGCTGTCTGGTGGCGAGAAAGCTCGTTTACTTTTGGCTAAATTGTCTATGGAAAACAACAACTTCCTGATCCTTGACGAGCCAACCAACCACTTGGACATTGATAGCAAGGAAGTGTTAGAAAATGCCCTGATTGACTTTGATGGAACCCTTCTTTTCGTCAGTCACGACCGTTATTTCATCAACCGTGTAGCCACTCATGTTTTGGAATTGTCCGAGAATGGTTCGACCCTCTATCTAGGAGATTATGACTACTATGTTGAGAAAAAGTCTGAAATGGAAGTCAGCCAGACAGAAGAAGTTTCAACTAGTAATCAAGCAAAAGAAGCAAGTCCAGTCAATCACTACCGTGCTCAGAAAGAAAGTCAGAAAGAAATTCGCAAACTTATGCGCCAAATCGAGAGTTTGGAAGCTGAAATTGAAGAGTTAGAAGCTCAAAGTCAAGCCATTTCTGAACAGATGCTGGAAACCAACGACGCCGAAAAGCTCATGGAACTACAGACTGAACTGGACAAAATTAGCCATCGTCAGGAAGAAGCTATGCTTGAGTGGGAAGAATTATCGGAGCAGGTGTAAGAAATGGAACATCTTGGAAAGGTATTTCGTGAATTTCGAACAAGTGGGAAGTACTCCTTAAAAGAGGCGGCAGGTGAATCATGTTCAACATCTCAGTTATCTCGCTTCGAGCTTGGGGAGTCTGATCTAGCAGTTTCACGTTTCTTTGAGATTTTAGATAATATTCATGTGACTATTGAAAATTTCATGGACAAGGCTAGGGATTTTCAAAATCATGAACATGTTGCCTTGATGGCACAGATTATTCCACTTTACTACTCAAATGATATTGCAGGTTTTCAAAAGCTTCAAAAGGAACAGCTCAAGAAAGCGAAGAGTTCGACCAATCCCCTCTATTTTGAGCTGAATTGGATTCTGCTACAAGGTCTGATTTGTCAAAGAGATGCTCGTTACAGGATGAGGCAGAGTGATTTGGAAAAGGTGGCAGATTATCTTTTTCAAACAGAAGAATGGACTATGTATGAGTTGATTCTTTTCGGAAATCTCTATACTTTCTACAATGTGGACTATGTGGCTCGGATTGGCAGAGAAGTCATGGAGCGAGAAGACTACTACAAAGAAATTGGTCGGCATCGAAAACTTGTTTTGATTTTAGCTCTTAACTGTTACCAGCATTGTTTGGAAAATCGGTCCTTTGCGGATGCGGACTATTTTGAGGGCTATGTGGAGAAGTTGATTGGAAATGGTATCAAGCTTTATGAGCGCAATATCTTCCATTATCTCAAAGGTTTCGCTCTCTACCAGAGAGACTTGAAAGAAGAAGGTTGTAGTCAGATGCAGGAAGCCATGCATATTTTTGATGTGCTTGGACTTCCAGAGCAAGTGGCTTACTATCAGGAACATTATGAAAAATTTGTAAATGCTTAAATTTCCCAAATAAGGGAAAAATAAAGAGACTCCTTTCAGTTTTGATACAATAGTTTCAAAATTTGAGAGGAGCTTTTTATATGAATCGACATGCAATCCAGTTGATTAGTCGTGGGGCTATTAATAAAATAGGGAATATGCTCTATGACTATGGAAACAGTGTTTGGTTGGCATCGATGGGGACGATAGGACAGACTGTTCTTGGAATTTATCAAATTTCTGAGTTGGTTACATCGATTCTGGTCAATCCCTTTGGCGGAGTGATTTCAGACCGCTTTTCGCGTCGCAAAATTTTGATGACGACGGACTTGATTTGTGGCCTTCTCTGTTTAGCTATTTCTTTCATCAGAAATGATAGCTTGATGATTGCTGCTCTGATCTTCGCAAATATTGTTCAGGCGGTTGCCTTTGCATTTTCTCGTACAGCCAATAAAGCCATTATAACTGAGGTTGTAGAAAAAGACGAGATTGTGACCTATAATGCTCGCTTAGAGCTCGTTTTGCAGGTTGTAGGTGTTAGCTCCCCTGTACTTTCTTTCATCGTTCTACAATTTGCCAGTCTCCATATGACGCTTGTTTTAGATGCCATTAGTTTTTTCATCGCATTTATCTTAGTAGCTTTACTTCCCAAAAAAGAGACTCAGGAACAAGAGAAAAAGACTTTTAGTTGGAGAAATATTTTTGCTGATATGAAAGAAGGGATTCGCTATATTTGGCGCCAGCAAGAGATCTTTTTCCTTTTGCTAGTAGCTTCCAGTGTTAATTTTTTTTTTGCAGCTTTTGAATTTCTCCTCCCTTTTTCAAATCGACTATACGGGGTAGAAGGAGCTTATGCAACTATTTTGACTATGGGCGCTATTGGTTCAATTATTGGAGCTCTTCTAGCTAGCAAAATAAAGGCAGGTGTTTATAATCTTTTGATTCTATTGGCTTTGACTGGAGTTGGAGTTTTTATGATGGGGTTACCACTGCCAACTTTTCTTTCCTTTTCTGGAAATTTAGTTTGTGAACTGTTTATGACGATATTTAACATTCACTTTTTTACTCAGGTTCAAACCAAGGTTGAGGGGGAATACTTGGGAAGGGTACTAAGCACAATTTTTACCTTAGCCATCCTATTTATGCCGATTGCAAAAGGCTTTATGATGGTGTTGCCAAGTGTTCATCTCTCTTCTTTTCTGATCATTGGAAGCGGGGTTATTATTCTGTCTTGTCTATCCCTCGTTTATGTGCGAAATCGTTTTGAAAAAGAGTTATAATTTCTCTTTTTAAGAAAATATTACACTACAAACCATTTTTCAGTCCTTCTCTATTGTGAGGAGGGCTTGCTTTGTGGTAAAATGGTTTTATGAATGAAAGAATGAATGAGTTAGTTGCCTTGCTCAATCGCTATGCGACCGAGTACTATACGAGTGACAATCCCTCGGTGTCAGATAGCGAGTATGATCGCCTCTACCGAGAGTTGGTCGAATTGGAAGCTACCTATCCAGATCAAGTTTTAGCGGACAGTCCGACCCATCGCGTTGGTGGTAAGGTTTTAGATGGTTTTGAAAAATACAGTCATCAGTATCCTCTTTATAGTTTGCAGGATGCTTTTTCACGTGAAGAGTTAGAAGCTTTTGATGCGCGTGTTCGTAAGGAGTTAGCCCATCCCACTTATATCTGTGAGCTGAAAATCGATGGTTTGTCTATCTCACTTACGTATGAAAAGGGGATTTTTGTCGTTGGGGCGACACGTGGAGATGGTTCTATTGGTGAGAATATCACAGAAAACCTCAAGCGTGTCAAGGACATTCCTTTGACCTTGCCAGAAGAACTTGATATTACCGTTCGTGGGGAGTGTTACATGCCACGCGCTTCTTTTGACCAGGTCAACCAAGCACGTCAAGAAAATGGAGAGCCTGAATTTGCCAATCCCCGTAATGCAGCAGCAGGAACCCTCCGTCAGTTGGATACAGCAGTAGTGGCCAAGCGTAATCTTGCGACTTTCCTCTATCAAGAAGCAAGCCCTTCTACTCGTGATAGCCAAGAAAAGGTTTTGAAGCATCTTGAACAGCTTGGCTTTGTAGTTAATCCTAAACGAATTCTGGCTGAAAGTATAGATGAGATATGGGATTTCATTCAAGAAGTTGGACAAGAACGGGATAATTTACCTTATGACATTGATGGGGTGGTGATCAAGGTCAATGACCTAGCAGGTCAAGAAGAGCTTGGTTTTACTGTTAAAGCGCCCAAGTGGGCAGTCGCCTACAAATTTCCTGCTGAAGAAAAAGAAGCCCAGCTCCTTTCAGTTGACTGGACAGTAGGTCGTACGGGTGTTGTGACCCCGACTGCCAATCTAACACCTGTTCAGCTTGCTGGGACAACTGTTAGCCGTGCAACCCTACACAATGTAGATTATATCGCTGAAAAGGATATCCGCAAAGATGATACGGTTATTGTCTATAAGGCTGGAGACATCATCCCTGCTGTCTTGCGTGTTGTAGAGTCTAAACGTATTTCTGAAGAAAAACTAGATATTCCATCAAATTGTCCAAGTTGTGACAGTCAGTTGCTTCACTTTGAAGATGAAGTAGCCCTGCGTTGTATCAATCCTCGCTGCCCTGCCCAAATCATGGAAGGTTTGATTCACTTTGCCTCTCGAGATGCCATGAATATAACAGGGCTTGGTCCATCTATCGTTGAAAAACTTTTTGCTGCTAATCTGGTTAAGGATGTGGCAGATATTTACCGTTTGAAAGAAGACGATTTCCTCCTTTTAGAAGGTGTCAAGGAAAAATCTGCTTCTAAACTGTATCAGGCTATTCAAGCATCAAAGGAAAACTCTGCTGAAAAGCTCTTGTTTGGTCTGGGCGTTCGCCATGTCGGAAGTAAGGCTAGTCAGCTCTTACTCCAACATTTCCACTCTATTGAAAATCTAGCCCAAGCAGATCCAGAGGAAGTAGCAAGTATCGAAAGCTTGGGGAGTGTAATTGCGCAAAGTCTCCAGACTTATTTTGCTACAGAAGGGTCTAAAATTCTCTTAGATGAGCTGAAAGAAGCTGGAGTCAATCTGGACTATAAAGGACAGACAGTAGTAGCAGATGCGGCCTTGTCAGGTTTGACAGTAGTTCTGACAGGAAAATTGGAACGCCTCACGCGCTCAGAAGCCAAAAGCAAACTCGAAAGTCTTGGTGCCAAAGTCACAGGCAGCGTATCCAAGAAAACGGATCTTGTCGTAGCAGGAGCCGATGCGGGAAGTAAACTGCAAAAAGCACAAGAACTTGGTATCGAAGTTCGAGATGAAGCCTGGCTGGAAAGTATGTAATGATAGTAGAAAACTAGGTGTCAGATAATCTGAAACTATCTCTCCTGATGTGTTTTGGCATGGTTAAAATCTGTTGTCCATCGTGATGAAATGCCAACTGAATCCATCAGCACCAAATAAAATTAAAATAGAAATTAGAAATTAGGAAAAAACATGTACAATTATCCCGTTCTCCTCCATTTTCATAGAAAAAATGGAGATTATACAGCTTGCTCATTTAGCACAGACCGAGATGAAAACAAAAGCTCTTTAACTTCAGAGACCACTTATTTTGGTCTTCAGTTTTCTTTTACCGTGACCAGTCAGGAGAAGGTGGATAGTTTCACCTTCAAAGCCGAGATAGATGGTGTATTAAAAGAATATCTTGTGCGTTTTAACTACTATCCCTTGCTGACAGAAGCATGGATTTTAGAAGGAGACGAGACTGTGTATTATTCAGAAAATCCAGCTATTGCTAGTCCATATTATAAGGATCAGAATCCATTTGCCTTTGATAAAGCTATCCATAGCGCAAGCTTTGATCATCACTGGGGATATCAGGGAGACTTGGGCTGCCAAGGATCTGATTCCCAGACCAGTTTTAAACTCTGGGCTCCAACAGCTACAGCGGTCCAAGTGGTTGTTTATGAAAATACAAGTAACGACGCTCCGATTTGGAAAACCTTTAATTTAGAGCGTGGTAATAGCTATTCATACAGTCATAAGTACAATACCATTGGTGTTTGGAGTGTAGACCTGGATGAAAATCTTGCTGGTAAGGCTTATCAGTATCAGATTGAATTTCCTCACCACCAGACTTTGATGAGAGACCCTTACACGATTGCCACAAGTCCTGACGGAAAACGTTCCGTAATTCTTTCTCATCAAGACAGACAAGTAGAAGGATTCAAAGTCAAACATGGGATAGAAGCTCCATGGCGTTTGGAGAATCCATGTAAAGCAGTTATCTGTGAAATGCATATTCGTGATTTTACAAAATCGCCTACATCTGGTGTTCCTGAAGAACTCCGCGGAACCTTCTTGGGTGCTGCTCAGACTGGAACGGTTAACCAATACGGCCAAGCAACCGCCTTTGACTATATTAAAGAACTTGGTTGCAACTATGTTCAACTTCAACCGATATTTGATCACCATAAGGAATATGACGAGAACGGAAATGTAACATATAACTGGGGTTATGACCCTCAAAACTACAACGCCCCTGAAACAAGTTTCTCTAGTAATCCAGATGATCCCGGACAAGCTATTCGAGACCTCAAGACCATGATTCAGGCTTATCATAATGCAGGAATCGGTGTCATTATGGACGTGGTTTATAACCATACCTTCTCAACAGTGGACGCTCCATTCCAGACAACTGTTCCCGATTATTTCTATCGTATGAATCGTGATGGAACTTTTCAAAACGGTACGGGGGTAGGAAATGAAACTGCAAGTGAACATGAGATGTTCCGCAAGTATATGATTGATTCCATCCTCTATTGGGTGAAAGAATACAATATTGACGGTTTTCGTTTCGACTTGATGGGCATTCATGATGTCAAAACTATGCAGGCAATTCGTTGGGCACTGGATGAGGTCGATCCGCGTATTCTCACTTATGGAGAAGGCTGGGATATGGGAACAGGTCTAGCTCCTTATGACAAGGCTAAGAAGGATAACGCCCACCAGATGCCAAATATAGGTTTCTTCAACGATAATCAGCGTGATGCGATCAAAGGAGGAGAAGTTTATGGGGCAATCAAATCAGGATTTGTGAGTGGTGCTGCTACAGAACCAATCGTCGCCAAGGCCATTCTTGGTAGCCGAGAGTTGGGATCTTATCTCAGTCCAAACCAGGTTCTCAACTATGTTGAAGCCCATGATAATTACAATCTTCATGACTTGTTGGCAACCCTTCATCCTGATCAGAGTTCCGACCAGATTATGCGCAAGGTTGAGACAGCGACAGCTATGAATCTTCTCATGCAAGGAATGGCCTTTATAGAACTGGGGCAAGAGTTTGGTCGAACTAAGTTGGTTCCAACTGGTGAACATGGAGAACTAACTCCTGCAGACCGAGAACGTGCTATGAATAGCTATAATGCTCCGGACAGTGTTAACCAAGTCAACTGGGATCTGATCAATGAACGCCAAGACAGCATCGAGTTTATTCGTCAGATTATCCGCCTAAAAACGCAAATCAGTGCCTTCTCTTATCCAACATATGAAGAAATTTACCGTCATGTCTTTGTTCACACGGCTGCTGAAAATAGTGGCTGGATTGTCTACGAGATTCACGGTGGATCTGAACATCTATTAGTGGTATTTAATGCTAAGGGAACCTCCTTCTACTTTGAAAATGCAGGTAAGCTTGAAATGTTCCTTACCAACAGTCGTTCAAAACAAGAAAATGTTATTGATGACATTAGTGTCGCAGTTTTAAAAGTGCTCTCATAAATTAGTGTAGTAAAAAGGGTTAGATTATCTAATCCTTTTTGTCATTTATGAGGTTTTTAATGAAGAGTAGAATTAAGTTTCAAATAATTTGAAGGATCAAGATTGTGAAAAAAATCTCAATTTTTTCACAAAAAGGGTTGTAATTTTCTGAAAATTTGATAAAATAAGTCTTAATCATTTTCAGGAGGAAGAAAATTGGCAAGATATCAAAATTTAGTAAATGGAAATTGGAAATCATCTGAAAAGGAAATTACAATCTATTCACCCATCAATCAGGAAAAGCTGGGGACAGTACCAGCTATGAGTCAGGCTGAAGTAGATGAGGCTATGAAAGCTGCGCGTGTAGCTCTCCCAGCATGGCGTGATTTAGCACCAGTTGAACGTGCAGCCTATCTGCATAAGGTAGCAGACATTTTGGAACGTGATAAAGAAAAAATTGGTACAATTCTTGCCAAAGAGGTTGCAAAAGGGATTAAAGCAGCCATTGGAGAAGTAGTACGTACAGCAGATTTGATTCGTTTTGCTGCAGAAGAAGGTCTCCGTATCACTGGACAAGCAATGGAAGGTGGCGGTTTTGAAGCTGCAAGTAAAAACAAACTAGCCGTTGTCCGTCGTGAGCCAGTTGGAGTTGTGTTAGCTATCGCGCCATTTAACTATCCAGTTAACCTTTCTGGATCTAAGATTGCTCCGGCTTTGATTGCGGGGAATGTCGTCATGTTTAAACCGCCAACACAAGGATCTATCTCAGGTCTGTTATTAGCCAAGGCTTTTGATGAGGCAGGTATTCCAGCAGGAGTATTTAATACGATAACTGGACGTGGTTCTGAAATCGGAGACTACATCATTGAACACAAGGAAGTGAACTTCATTAACTTTACAGGTTCAACTCCAATTGGTGAGCGAATCGGTCGTTTAGCTGGAATGCGTCCTATCATGCTTGAACTTGGTGGGAAAGATGCAGCTATTGTTCTCGAAGATGCAGACTTGGAACGCGCAGCTAAACAAATCGTCGGTGGGGCCTTTAGCTATTCAGGACAACGTTGTACTGCTATCAAACGTGTTTTGGTCGTGGAAAGCGTCGCTGACAAATTGGCTGAATTACTTCAGGCAGAAGTTGCTAAGTTAACCGTTGGTGACCCATTTGACAATGCTGATATCACACCTGTTATTGATAATGCTTCAGCTGATTTCATCTGGGGATTGATTCAGGACGCTCAAGAAAAGGGTGCCAAAGCGCTCAGTCCAATCAAACGTGAGGGCAATCTCATTTGGCCAGGACTTTTTGATCATGTCACAAGAGATATGAAATTAGCATGGGAAGAACCGTTTGGACCTGTTCTCCCAATTATCCGTGTCGCTGATGCGGATGAAGCAGTAGCAATTGCCAACGAATCTGAGTTCGGTCTTCAATCCTCTGTCTTTACAAATGACTTTAAGAAGGCATTTGAAATCGCTGAAAAGCTTGAAGTCGGTACTGTTCATATTAATAACAAAACACAACGTGGACCAGATAATTTCCCATTCCTTGGTGTAAAGGGTTCTGGTGCAGGAGTGCAAGGGATTAAATACAGCATTGAAGCGATGACAAATGTCAAATCCATCGTTTTTGATGTGAAGTAATCTAAAAAATCAGGAATTTAGCTTCCTGATTTTTATTTTTGCTCAAAAATTCAGTTAGAATTTGAAAAATAACGAATGTTTTGATATTATACTAAGCAAATATATGTAAATCATTTATTTTTTCAACAATTAAATGAAAAATTATATAATGTTAAAATATATTTTCTAAAATTTTCAAGATATTTTTTAAGAAATTCCGTAAACTGCTTGAAAGTTCTTTTAAAAGATAGTATAATAGAATTATAGAAAACGCTTACAAAAAGAAAGGGGATTGGATGAATAATCAAGAAGCATTGAGAACCTTCACTACTGGAGAAAATTTTCATCTTCAGCACTATCTAGGAGCACATAAAGAGGAAAAAGACGGAGAAATTGGTTTTACTTTCCGTGTTTGGGCACCTAACGCTCAGGCTGTGCACTTAGTTGGTGATTTTACAAACTGGACAGAGCATCAAATTCCCATGGTTCGTAATGAAGCAGGTGTTTGGGAAGTCTTCACAAGTCTGGCTCATGAAGGACAGATTTATAAGTATCATATCACGCGTGCAAATGGACACCAGATTATGAAAATTGATCCGTTGGCGGTTCGTTTTGAGGCTCGCCCAGAGACTGGAGCCATTCTGACTGATATTCCAGAGAAAAAATGGAAAGATGGTCTTTGGCTAGCTAGGAGAAAACGCTGGGGCTTTTTTGAGAGACCAGTCAATATTTATGAAGCCCACGCTGGATCTTGGAAGAGAAATCCAGATGGTAGTCCATACAGCTTTGCACAACTTAAGGAAGAACTCATTCCATACCTTGTTGAGATGAATTACACTCACATCGAGTTTATGCCTTTAATGGCTCACCCGCTTGGATTGAGTTGGGGCTACCAGCTTATGGGTTACTTTGCTATGGAGCACTCTTACGGGCGACCAGAAGAATTCCAAGATTTTGTTGAGGAATGTCATTTAAACAATATCGGTGTAATTGTGGATTGGGTTCCAGGTCATTTTACCATCAACGATGACGCCCTTGCTTATTACGATGGAACACCAACTTTTGAATACCAAGACCACAATAAGGCCCATAACTACGGTTGGGGAGCTCTTAACTTTGACCTTGGGAAGAATGAAGTCCAGTCCTTCTTGATTTCTAGCATTAAATTCTGGATTGAATTTTATCATTTAGATGGTATTCGAGTGGATGCAGTCAGCAATATGCTCTACCTAGACTATGATAATGCTCCTTGGACTCCAAACAAAGACGGTGGCAATCTCAACTACGAAGGCTACTATTTCCTTCAACGTTTGAACACTGTTATCAAGTTAGCGCATCCAGATGTGATGATGATTGCAGAAGAAAGTTCATCAGCAACAAAGATTACTGGTATGAAAGAAA
>CAUVUZ010000050.1:0-11529 GCA_963555095.1 uncultured Streptococcus sp.
ACACCTTCCCAAAATCCTTTTTCTTTCATCCTTCTCCTCATATTCTCTCCAATTGAGGCTGTTCAAGGTCACAGCCACAGCGAGAACTATTATAACACATTCATAGAAGAGAAAAAAGTTTTGAATCTGAAACTTGGAGCTAGTAAAAAATGCTGAAATTCCATGAGCGTTATTAATGCATCCTAAACTGATCCACTCGGATAGTGTACTTATCGGCTTGGCTTTCGACAGACTCAGCCTCTGTCGGATAAACATCGATCCAGAATTCTCTCCTTTGTCCTTTCAACTTGACTTTATAACGATAACCGTCATCGTATAGTCCTACCGTCTCGGTAGTTACAGATTGAAAATTCGGAAGAGCTTCAATTTCTTTTTTTATAGTCTGGGATAGATTGTTGAGCACTACATATTGCTCCCCTTTTGAAGCTACAGGAATATGAACTGTCGCTTTTTCCAAGCGATGTGATTTTGAAAATGTGAATCTTGCTCGACCTGTATAACCATTCAAAGTAATATTTTCGTAATCATAGAAAAGACGCCCTGTTTTATAGAAATAAGGGTCTTCAGCACGCCAAGCATCTCGATAGGCCATCTCTGTTTCCTCCACTACTTCGCTAGCCTCTCCAAATACTTCTTGAAAAGACTTCTCAGGCATACCGAACGAAAGAGATTCAAACAAGACCAGTTGTGTCTTTTTAAAATTCTGGCAACCTGTTAAAAGCAGGAAAAGAGCTCCAAGAGCAAGTAGACTGTTTATTATTTTGTTTCTCATATACCTACTATACTAAAAAACTCTCGGACTGACAAACTTTGATAGAGTCGGATTCCGTGATTAGATTTTAAAATTGCTTCTTTTTATTTTAAATTGAGCAAGAGTCAGTAACAAACCGCCATAATAAGAAAAAGACTGGGAAGCCAGCCTTATCTATGTGATGTAAAAAATTCTGCCAAGCCTAATACCCAAACACCAATAAGCTGACGATAATTAAAAAGCTATTCCACAAGATGTGGAGTGCCATTGACCAATAAATTGAACGTGTATAGCGAAAGAGCATACAGAGTAGCAGACCTGCTCCTGCATAAATGATGAAGTCTGTTAACACCCATCCATACTGTAAAACATGAATGAGACCAAAAAGAGTAGAGGAAACGATGACATCAACATAGTATGTTTTAAATTTAGCTAGAGCTGTCATCAGAAGACCACGAAAGACCAATTCTTCAACTATAGGAGCAATGAGACCGCCATAGAGAATACGCGTTATAAAGTAACTAATTCCTGTCAAATTAGCTGCTTCTTTCACAATTGCACTCCCATTTTGCGTGCTGGGAAAGATATGAGTCGTTATATTTACCCACAAAAACATCAATATAAAGGAAAGAAAGAAGATACCTAGATAGGGCCAACGAAACCCGAAGCGACCGTACTCTTTCCAACGTTGACTCTTTACAAGAACCACAGTAGCAACAATTCCCTCAATTACTATCAATAAAATTTGAATCCCATAAAATCCAAAATCGGATAATTGGTTCACCGAATCTAATTTTGCTACAAGATTAAAAATCGAGTAATAGGACACGAGCACCAAAATGGTTGCTAGGTGAAATTTCGTTTCTTTCCTTTTCATAGTTGATCCTTTTAAGTTTTATTTACGTCGTCTTTCAGCCAAACCTGCCCAGAGTCCTTTCATCCAATCAAAAGCTCTAGCACGAGGAATCAGCCTTATATTTATATTTCTAAAAAAACTCTAAAACAATAAAGGGAGAATCTGACCAATGCCATTGTAGACTATATGCAGTCCAATAGGCCAATAAATGGACTTTGTTGTTTTAAATAAGACTGCAAGTATGAGGCCACCGCCCATATATACGAAAAAGTCTGTCAAGACCCAACCGTGATTACTGATATGCAAAATCCCAAATAAAGCAGCAGAAACAAGAACATCCAGTCCCCATTTCTTCCCTTTTTCCAAAGCGGTCATCACCAATCCACGATAGATCATCTCTTCAAAAATAGGACCTGCAATCACGGGATAGAAAAAATACATCAAAAATGCCGTTGCTCCTGTAAAAGTAGGAACATCCAGTTGATAAGCAATTTCATTTTTGGTAGGTGGGAAAAGATAAAATGTTACGAAATTCCAAATAACAAAAGCAAGAAGAGCTAAAAAGGAATAAAAAAGATAAGAACCTTTAAATTTTCTACTGTTGATTTTCTGCCATTTTCCTGACCAAACCATAACAATAATAGCAAGCAGAACCACAAGAAAATTCAACATCATATCCGACAAATAATAGGCAAAGTCAGATAGACCAGCAGCAAGGTCGCTGTGTAAGAGCAGACGAATCAAGAACTGGCCAGCAATGACAAGTAGAATGGCTATAATAAGGTAGTAGCGTGAGATTATCTTTTTCATCCTCTTTTCTCCTATACTATGAAATAAAGAAAGCCCCTACCCAAGAAAAGGCAAGGGCTTTGACTATCAATAACGGCGACGATTAACAGTCGGAGAATTATAGGTAAAAATTGCTCTCCAGAAATTAGCAATTGACCGAGATGTTCCTATACCACCCCCTGGGATATTGCCAGTATACACAAGATCTCCTCCACTAACTACTTGTAATTCTTCCTCTGTTAACTTCATCGTTTCTTCAAATTGTAAATTCAACATATTTACACTCCTTCAATTAGTTTTATTTGTAAACCACTTCTACAACCCAGAATTCGTTCAATAACAAACAAATAAAGCCCCCAACTCCCAATACTACAAACTTGCTCTATTAGAACTGACTCAGGAATTTTTAATTTCACAACTAGTATTCTCTTTTGTTATTTACAATACTTCAAAAGCCTCTAAAACAACAAGGGCAGAATTTGACCAATACCATTGTAGACTATATGCAGTCCAATAGACCAATAAATGGACTTTGTTGTTCTAAATAAGACTGCAAGTATGAGGCCACCACCCATATATACGAAAAAGTCAGTCAAGACCCAACCGTGATTACTAATGTGCAAAATTCCAAACAAAGTTGCCGAACCAAGCACATCCAGTCCCCATTTCTTCCCTTTTTCCAGAGCAGTCATCACCAATCCACGATAAATCATCTCTTCAAAAATAGGACCTGCAATCACAGGATAGAAAAAATACATCAAAAATGCCGTTGCTCCTGTAAAAGTAGGAACATCCAGTTGATAAGCAATTTCATTTTTGGTAGGTGGGAAAAGATAAAATGTTACGAAATTCCAAATAACAAAAGCAAGAAGAGCTAAAAAGGAATAAAAAAGATAAGAACCTTTAAATTTTCTACTGTTGATTTTCTGCCATTTTCCTGACCAAACCATAACAATAATAGCAAGCAGAACCACAAGAAAATTCAACATCATATCCGACAAATAATAGGCAAAGTCAGATAGACCAGCAGCAAGGTCGCTGTGTAAGAGCAGACGAATCAAGAACTGGCCAGCAATGACAAGTAGAATGGCTATAATAAGGTAGTAGCGTGAGATTATCTTTTTCATCCTCTTTTCTCCTATACTATGAAATAAAGACAGCCCCCACCCAAGAAAAGGCAAGGGCTTTGAATATCAATAACGGCGACGATTAACAGTGGAAGAATCATGGTTAAAATATTTCTTCCAGAAATTAGTGATTGACCAAGGTGTTCCTAGGCCTCCCCAGCCTACTCCAATTCCACCGCCTGGGTTAACCACAGTGTTGCCTCCTCTAACATCTTGCAACTCAGCTTCTGTCAATTCCATTGTTTCTGCAAATTGTAAATTTAACATCTTTTACACTCCTTCAATTATCTTCATTTGTAAACCACTTCCGCGACCTAGGATTTGCTTCAAGTACTTTACAAGGACAGTATAACACGAAAATTAGCTTATTGTAGAAAATCGCATATTTGATATTTTTTCTTATAAAAATTTCAGATTTGCGATTTTAGTAGATTTGATTATTTCACTGGTATAATATGGTTACCATTATATAGGAGAACATAAAATGAAGAAACAAATCATAACATTATTGACAATCGTTGCTGAGATTATTATCTTTTCCCATCTTTAACTAATCGATAAGGTCTTTGTATTGCTGTAAGCGTAATTCAAAAAGGGCTGTTAATTGTGGATTTTCTAATATTTGCAGAGATTGGATAAAGTGTTCAATCTCTTTTTGATTACTTCCCTTTGTTTGAAGGAAAACACTCAATTTCTTTAAAAACTGCCACAATAATTTCTCAAAAACATCATACGGACGAAGCATGCTCTCCAACTCGGCTTCAAAAATTGGAACGTAAGAGAAAAGTTTGCGCTCCATGAGCTCAGAGATGATATTAAGAAAGCCACTTTTCATATATAGTCTATTGTGTGCCAATTCTTTAAATTCCTTGGATTTTTCGAGTAAGGAGGTTGATAAAAAGATCAGATCTTGATTACTCAAGAAGGGCATGGTGTTACAAAATATATAGAGTTCAAACCAGGTCCAAGACTCGATAGCATAAAGGTAGGTGGTCAAAAACTCACGATCCTCCTCTTCAAGCAGATAGCTTTTATCCAAGGAATGGATAGCATTTTTAATCACGACGGCATTCAAACGACGATAGGTATGCGCTATCTGTTCCTGCTCGATTTCCTCCAACAGTTGCTCTAAGCCAGCCATATCCTGATGGGCAAAGCGATCGACAACCATTCTACCAAATTTCATATGTGGAGATTCTTGATAGTTGTTGAGCTTGTGCCCAAACTCATCAAAGGTCACATTTATCCCTTGGATAGCTAGAATCAACTTATCCGCAGACAGCATAGACTGCCCTAGTTCAAACTTGGATAGCTGGGATGCTGTTAGTCCATCACAAGCCACATCTGACTGCTTGAGTTTTCTCGCCAAGCGTAATTCCTTGTAAAATTCTCCCAATTCCTGTTTTTCAATCATGACCAAACTCCCCTTTAAAGATTCCCTTTACTATTCTATTCGTAAAAAATTTTACTTTTTTATCATATTATAAAATATTTTATCAAAAAAGCCAGCTCAAAGCTGACTCTTTATTCTATGGTATCAAAGACGAGACTTGGTTTGGCGTTGAGATCCAAGCCTGCAAAGTTTTCTTTGTTCCACTCGCTGACGCTGGCATAGGCAATCATGCCTGCATTGTCTCCGCAGAGGCGCAGAGGTGGGATGATGACCTTGACATCTGTGATTTCGGTTGCTAGGCGTTCTCTGAGCCCTTTATTGGCTGCCACACCACCTGCTACGACTAGAGTTTTAACAGGGTATTTTTCTAAGGCCTTCTTGGTTTTGGCCATAAGAATATCCATGACTGCTGCTTGGAAGGAAGCTGACAAATCTTCCTTGGATAAAGTTTCTCCCTTTTGCTCGGCATTGTGGTGAAGATTGATAAAGGCAGACTTCAAACCTGAAAACGAAAACTCCAGATTATCTTCCTTAATCATGGCACGAGGGAAATCATACACATCCTGCCCTTTATGAGCTAGCTCGTCAATCTCGCGACCTGCTGGATAGGTCAAGCCCATGACACGACCGACCTTATCATAGGCCTCACCAACCGCATCATCCCGCGTTTCTCCAACAATCTTATAATCCCCAGCCTCAGAAACATAGACCAACTCCGTGTGCCCACCGCTGACCAAGAGGGCTAGCAAGGGAAACTCCAAAGGCTCTACGCTCTGAGCTGCCATGAGGTGGCCAGCCATGTGGTTAACGGGAATCAGCGGAAGTCCATGAGCCCAAGCAAAGGCCTTGGCAGCTGACAAACCAACTAGCAGTGCTCCGACCAAGCCTGGTCCGTAGGTAACAGCCACAGCCGTTACATCCTCTTCGGTAATTCCTGCTTCTGCTAGCGCCTCCTCGATGCAGGCTGTAATAACCTCGACATGGTGACGACTGGCTACTTCTGGCACTACGCCCCCAAAACGTTTGTGACTCTCAATTTGACTCGCAATGACATTGGACAAGAGCTCATCATCGTTTTTCAGTACGGCGACACTGGTCTCATCACAGGATGTCTCAAATGCTAAAATATATCTATCCTTCATCTATTTCTCTCTTCATGATGATGGCGTCCTCGACTGGGTCATGGTAGTAGGCCTTTCGCTCAGCGATGACCGCCATCTTTTCTTTCTTGTAAAATGCTTGCGCTCGTTGGTTTGACTTTCTGACTTCAAGGAAAATCTCCTTATCTGTCGGCAATGTTGCAAACAAGGCTGACGCAATTCCCTGAGCCTGATAGGCCCCTTTGACAGCGATTTGCAGGACTTCTGCTTCAAAAAGATTCTCCTGCACGGCTAGAAATCCAATCACCTCTGCCCCATCATAAGCCAGAGCATACCATGTCTGGTCTTGAGACAGGTCTGCTTGGATTTGTTCCAGCGTCCAAGGACTGACTGGGTAAACAGCTGCCATGACAGCATAGATAGATTGAGCCAGGTCAGGCTGTCTTTGGATTCTTTTGATTTCTATCATAGGCGTTTAATGTAAGACCCGCCAGACTCGGTATGGTTCTTGAGCCAGTTTTCCTCAGCCTCAACTCGTTTGAGGTAATTTGGTACAAAGTCGTGCAAGGAGTCTGCTTCCTTGTCCCATGTCCACAAAGCTAGATTAGCTGCACTTGGCAAGGTTTCTTGGTAGCTAGCTTGTGGCAAGCGTTCTTGAATCTGCTCCACAAAGGCTCCAACCTCTCCAACAAAGGTCACCTGGTCAGCATCCGTGACTTTTTCTAGCACTTCCGCAAAGGACAGGTGTGCTTCAGGGAAGACAGGTTGAGCATTTTCATAAAATCCCGCATAAACATTGTTACGACGCGCATCCATGATAGGAACAAGCAAGCCTTCTTTTTGGCGTGGCACCAGAGCCAATAGACTAGACATCCCAACTAACTCAATGTTCAAGGTATGAGCCAAGGTCTTGGCAGTTGCTACCGCGATTCTCAAACCTGTGTAGCTACCAGGTCCCTCTGCCACCACGATGCGATCCAAGTCCTTGGGCGTCCAATCCAAACTTGCCATCAAAAAATCAATGGCAGGCATGAGGGTAATACTGTGATTTTTCTTGATATTGATTATGGTCTCGGCAAGAACCTGCTTATCCTCTAAAATAGCGAGAGACAGAGCCTTGCTGGACGTATCAAAAGCTAATACTTTCATAACACATTCCTATCTTTTTGTCTGTTTACTATTATACTACAAAAGCCAGCGCATGGAAATTTTCTTTGTTTTGAAACAAAAGGGCCTGTCACTTAGAAAAACAATTCTGCACAAAAATTTAAAAAAAGTTGTAGCTTTTGGAATAGAAAAGTGAACAAGGAAATTGAAAGGTTCTTCGTAAAAAATTTGGATCAGGCATATATGTTTCAACTCGATTTTCGATGCGAGAAATCAACATTGTAACAATAAAGATCTCATCTAAATATACAGAAATTCATCCCATCTATCAAGACGAGGTGGATTTTCTGTATATCTAGAGGAATAATTGACTTTAGGCATTTAAACCAAAGTAGAAAACGAGCCAGACAACATAGGTTACAAGGAGGAGAAAAATTGAATAAAGCGTCACAAAAGCAAGCTTCCAAAGGAATTTTGTTTTGCGGTGTTCCAGGTGCACAAACAGGGCATTCCCCCCATAGACACAAGCTACAAAGACTACAAACATCAATAGGCGAACCCCTACTGCAAATTCAAACAAACTAAACATTCTTAATCCTCCTTTTGGTATTCCCATTTTATATAGACTGTTGACAATGTTGTTCTATCAATGTTAAAATGTAATTCAACATTGGTAGGAAAATCAGGTTGAGTCGTTGACTCTTCGGGTTGCAGTGCTATCCCTGAAACTTTGGTTTCTAAAGAACTGAAATTGCGATTGAACAATTCGCCCCCAGTGTTAGATGGCTCTTGACTTCGGTCAAGGGCTTTTTGGTGCTTTTAAAGTTGATTCCTTCAGTAAGTTATAGTAAAATATAAATATTGAGAGGATAACGTAGGGCGACTGGTAACAGAGCGTTCAAAGGTACCAACTTCTGGTACGGGTGTGGGACTGCCTTCAGCTTTGAGCTGTAAAGACCCCTGACTGCCATTGGTCCTCTCTTTTTGCTTACTCTTAGATTAAGGGCTTTTCTTTGCCTCTTTAGTAAACACTCCACTCCATGCTATTTCTACATCGTTATACTTATAGATTGACTTCTTAGCCTCATAGATGATAGAATTAAGTAAAAGCTGAGATCGAGTTTGATTTGGTGACAAGTCATTCAAAGGTTGCGATGCATTCGCTTCAGGTAGAGGTGCTGCCATCTGGACTGCTCCAGGAAAATCCCCGAGTTTTATCTCAGCCTTTTTGATTGCTCTCGAGATTTCTCAAGAGCTTTTTCTTTTTTCAAAGATATCATTCTGCCCCAACCATCTACTCCAACGATTAATGAAACTAGAACTGTATTCTTCCTTAAATCTACTATCTCTTTAGATTTCCCCTTTAATTATAACACCTAAGTGCTCTCCGACCAAATCCTACCTGTCTTTTTGTTCCTTCTTCCCCTCCTGACTTTCTCCATTTCCGTCTTTTACTAATTTTTCATTTTGTGGTATAATTGAAATAATTGTAACGAATCAAGGTCAATCTAAACACAAAATGGAATGAAATCAAGCAAATCTCTGCTAAAAGTTTGGAATAAGTTGACCTATAAATAGAAAGGAACTATATGATTTACAAAGTTTTTTATCAAGAAACAAAAGAACGTAGCCCACGCCGTGAAACAACACGCTCACTTTACCTAGACATCGATGCCAACTCAGAACTTGAGGGCCGTATCGCTGCTCGCCAACTTGTCGAAGAAAACCGCCCAGAGTACAACATCGAGTATATCGAACTCTTGTCTGACAAATTGCTAGATTACGAAAAAGAAACTGGCGCTTTCGAAATCACGGAGTTCTAATATGGCCTACACTCTTAAACCTGAAGAAGTCGGCGTTTTTGCCATCGGTGGTCTGGGAGAAATCGGGAAAAATACATACGGAATTGAATACCAAGATGAGATTATTATCGTTGATGCTGGGATTAAATTTCCAGAAGATGACTTGCTGGGTATCGACTACGTTATCCCCGACTACTCTTACATCGTAGACAATATCGACCGCGTCAAGGCTGTTTTGATTACCCACGGACACGAGGACCACATCGGTGGGATTCCATTCCTGCTCAAGCAAGCAAATGTCCCTATCTACGCTGGACCACTTGCCTTGGCTTTGATCCGTGGGAAACTCGAAGAACACGGCCTCTTGCGCAACGCCAAACTTTACGAAATCAATCACAACACTGAGTTGACCTTTAAAAATCTCAAGGCAACTTTCTTTAGAACGACTCACTCTATTCCAGAACCTTTGGGAATTGTCATTCATACTCCTCAAGGAAAAATCGTCTGTACGGGTGACTTTAAGTTTGACTTTACTCCAGTTGGGGAACCTGCGGACTTGCACCGCATGGCTGCCCTTGGTGAAGAAGGCGTACTCTGTCTCCTATCTGACTCGACAAATGCAGAAGTGCCAACCTTTACCAACTCTGAAAAAGTCGTTGGTCAGTCCATCATGAAGATTATCCAAGGCATTGAAGGACGCATCATCTTCGCATCCTTTGCCTCAAATATCTTCCGTCTCCAGCAAGCAACGGATGCTGCTGTTAAAACTGGACGCAAGATTGCGGTCTTTGGTCGTTCTATGGAAAAGGCCATTGTCAATGGTATCGAACTTGGTTACATCAAAGCTCCTAAGGGAACCTTTATCGAGCCAAATGAAATCAAAGACTATCCTGCAGGCGAGGTTCTTATCCTCTGTACAGGTAGTCAGGGCGAGCCAATGGCAGCCCTCTCTCGTATCGCTAACGGAACCCACCGTCAAGTGCAACTCCAACCCGGCGATACCGTTATCTTCTCTTCAAGTCCTATCCCTGGAAATACCACTAGCGTCAACAAATTGATTAACACTATTTCTGAAGCTGGTGTCGAAGTTATCCACGGTAAAGTGAACAATATCCATACATCTGGACACGGTGGTCAGCAAGAGCAAAAACTCATGCTCCGCTTGATTAAGCCGAAATACTTCATGCCTGTCCACGGTGAATATCGTATGCAGAAAGTCCACGCTGGACTAGCGGTGGATACGGGTGTCGAGAAGGACAATATCTTTATCATGAGCAATGGTGATGTGCTTGCCCTTACTGCTAACTCAGCTCGTATCGCTGGGCATTTCAATGCCCAAGACATCTATGTCGATGGAAATCGTATCGGTGAAATCGGCGCTGCTGTCCTTAAAGACCGTCGTGATTTATCTGAAGACGGTGTCGTTCTAGCAGTCGCAACTGTTGACTTCAAGTCTAAAATGATCTTGTCTGGTCCAGATATCCTCAGCCGAGGCTTTGTCTACATGAGAGAATCTGGAGACTTGATTCGCCAAAGCCAGCGCATCCTCTTCAATGCTATTCGTATCGCACTGAAGAACAAAGATGCTAGCGTGCAATCTGTCAATGGTGCTATCGTCAACGCTATTCGTCCCTTCCTTTATGAAAATACGGAACGTGAACCGATTATTATCCCTATGATCCTCACACCAGACGAAGAAGAAGAATAAATCAACAAAACAGCCCCGTCTTCGGAGCTGTTTTTTCTATACTTTCTTTTCTTGATTTTTAGAAATACTACGGTTTTTACCTTCAAGATACACCATCAAAATAGAAATATCTGCTGGATTTACTCCCGAAATACGGCTGGCTTGGCCGATAGTTTCTGGATTGATGAGTTTGAACTTCTGACGGGCTTCTGTTGCAATGGAGTCAATATCATCCCAGTCGATATTCGCTGGAATGCGTTTTTCTTCCATGCGTTTCATCTTGGCAACCTGATCCATAGCTTTGGAAATATAGCCCTCGTACTTGATCTCTGTTTCAATCAATTCGATAATCTTGTCATCCAAGTCCTCTGCTGCAGGTCCGATGAAAGCCACCACATCCTGGTAAGAAACTTCTGGACGGCGAAGGAATTCCTTGGCTGTCACTGCATCTGTCAACGGCTTGAAGCCCATCTCCTCAACCTTGGCATTGGTTTCTTTGACCGGCTTTAGTTTGATACTGTCTAGGCGCTTCATCTCATTGTCAAATTGATTTTTCTTGATTTCAAAGCGGGCCCAGCGTTCATCGTCCACAAGGCCAATCTCGCGCCCCATCTCTGTCAAACGCATATCGGCATTGTCATGACGGAGGATGAGACGGTATTCAGCACGACTGGTCAAGAGACGGTAGGGTTCAATGGTTCCCTTGGTCACCAAGTCATCAATCATCACCCCAATATAACCGTCACTGCGCTTCAAAATCAATTCAGGCTTGCCTTGGATTTTCAGAGCCGCATTGATACCAGCGATAATCCCTTGGCCAGCAGCTTCTTCGTAACCTGACGTTCCATTTGTCTGACCAGCAGTGAAAAGTCCTGAGATTTTCTTGGTTTCCAGAGTCGCACGCAACTGATGAGGCA
>CAUVUZ010000051.1:0-10806 GCA_963555095.1 uncultured Streptococcus sp.
CTTGCGTTGGATGGGCGGTCAAGACAGGAACGACATTTAACTTTTCTAAAATTTCAGCTGCATTTTCTTTCTCAGCTACCATTTTGATGGTCGTAGACAATTTTCCTAGATAGTCTTGATCCACATTATTTTGGTGATTGATCTCATAAGCCAAATCCACATCTTCAGAGATATTGATCAAGAGTGGAAGGATTGAGAAATAGCGAGAAATATAGATCATTTCCTCGTTTGAAAGGCTGGTCACCAATTTATTGAGTCCTTGATAGTTTTCGCTTGTAGACAAGTCTTTCAACTGCATAATTTTCTCAAAGGTCTCTGGCGCCAGCATATTTTTTGTGATGTCTTCTAATAGCTCTGTCAAAATCAAGACTTCTTCTTGGACGACGGCTTTATTGCTATAGTTTTCTAATTTTTGAAGTGACATAAACTTTCCTTTCCATTCAATCCTTATAAAGTAACAGAAGTTTGACCTTCATATTCTCTGATAAGTTTGGCACGTTTTTCGCTGGCATCGATATTTAGTACAAAGGCAATGGCTACAGATAAGACCAGAAGACTATTCCCCCCTTGTGAAAGGAAGGGGAAGGTTACCCCTGTAGAAGGAATCAAACCGGAAATTCCACCGATATTGACAAAGACCTGAACAAGGATCATCCCTCCGACACCGATAGCAACCATCGAGTTAAAGGGATCCTTAGCTCGAATACCGACTAAGATAATTCTCAAAATCAAGAAGAAGAGAAGTGCCAAAATCATACCCGCTCCTACAAATCCAAATTCCTCGATGACGATTGAAAAGACGAAATCCGTATGTGCTTCTGGCAAATAACCACGTTTCTCAATGGAATTTCCTAATCCAAGTCCGAACCAGCCACCATTCACCATGGCATAGTAGGAATTTGCAAGCTGGTGTCCAGCACCTGCCAAGTCATTAAAGGGATTAAAGAAGGCGCTGAAACGTTTAGCAACGTAACCAAATACCGGAATTTGAGAAAACTTCTCAACGCCAACAAGACGAATGACAGACAAGACTAAAATGGAACTTCCTGCTAAGAGAGCTAGAATAGTCGAGAACCAACGATAGGCAATTCCACTGACAGTGTACATAAGCAGCGACACCAAGACCAGAATGGTCGCATTTCCCAAGTCAGGGAAAATTCCCAAACTACCAATCAAAACCAGTAAAACGAAACGCCAGTCGTTAAAGGCTCGAGGTAACCACTGATTCTGAGTCAAGACTTGGAAGTCGTAAACAGCTATCTCATCTTGCTGTTTTGAGAATCGATGGGCTAGGTACCAAATAATGATAATCTTAAGGTACTCTGCAGGCTGAATCGTTACAGGTCCTACAGAAATCCAACCGTAGGCACCATTGACTGGGGTTCCAATTAGCCGAGCCAAAGCTAGGAGAATCATCTCTACAAACATAACGATAAAAATCAAGCGTTCATTTCTTAAAAAACCAAGTTTCAGTTTATAAATTAAGGCAATCAAAACCAAACTAACTACCCAAAACATTCCTTGGTTCCGAGCTAACTGAAGAGCACTTTTCCCTTCTTGGATCAAGGTAGCACTCGTCGTTGAGTAAACAACAATTAGACCCAAAATCGATAAAAGGAGGTAAGGAATCAAAATGGAATAGTTCAATAGGTGCCTTTTACTAATTTTCATATGTCACCACTCTAATAGAAACAGAGAAAACTGTTCCTAATTCCGTTTTATTTTCTAGTTTTGATTGCTATTATACCATTTTTTCAGAAAGAAAAAAACTCTTATCCTCCAATCCTTCGAATTTTGCTATTTGGCCGAAACTGATTACTAAAAAATACAAACTTCAAGACGAAGTTTGTATTTTCTTTTTTATTCTGCTGATGAGCTACTGCTTGAGTTTGAGTCTGCACCACCAACGTATTGGGCAAAGATATTTTGGAAAACAGGATCTTTCACTTTAATATTTGCAGCTTGGAATTCTTTTCCGATAACGCTCTGAACGAAAGATGAATCGTTTTGTTTCTGAGCCAGGATGACCGTTTTCAATTTTTCTTTATAGTCATCTAGGTTTGATGATTTTTCTGTTTTCTTGGTTAGCTTAATAATGTAGTATTGGGTACTGTAGGCTTGTGTTCCAGTCGCTGTGATAACATCAGAGACACCATTCACATCCAAGGCAAAGGCCGCCTTCTTGACTTGTTCTGGAAGTTCTGTAGAAGCCGAGTCAAAAGTGATTTCGCCACCATTTTCTTTTGTCTTGTCATCGTTTGAGTTGTCTTTTGCCAACTGGGCAAAGTTAGCTCCTTCTGCTTTTGCTTTTTCAAGCACTTCTTTGGCCTTGTCTTCATTATCCATACGGATGATCTGAGCTGTTACATCTGGTGTATATGACTCAAAAGCTTTTTGGTAAGCTTCGTCTGTCAATTCGTTTTCTGCTGCTTTTTTAACTGCCAATTCGACCAACTTACTTGTGCGAATTTGAGCTTTACGAGTCTCAGGAGTCATACCCGCACGTGAAAGAACATTTTGATAACTGTCACCGTATTTCTTCTGCTCTTCAGCAACGGCATCATCCACCTCTTTGTCAGTCACTTCTGAACCATATTGTTTTTCAAATACTTTTTGGATGGTCATATTAAGCAAGACTTGTTGCGCAGTTGGATTGTTTTTGACTTGTTCATAAAATTGATGTTCAGTGACGACATCACCCTTCATACTGATGAGGTCAGCCCCTTCAGAACTTTTTGAACAAGCAGCCAAAGTCGCTACAGATAATAATGTAATGGCTCCTGCCAATAGTTTTTTCTTCATGTTTACTCCTTTTATGGTAAGTTACCTTCTCTATTTTACTAAATTGTCTTAAATTTTTCTAAAAATCATTCACTCTCAGGAAGCTGCACATCTGCTACATTTTTTCTAAGCATGAGAATGCCGTCCCCAAGTGGAACTAGAGTCGCTGTTAGACCTGGATTGTCTAAAGTTGCGTCGAAAAGTCTCTGCAAACCTTTATAAATGGTGCGTTGACCACGACGGACTTCCATGATGTCCTTGGCAACATCGCCCCCTTGGAAAATATCATCCAAGACGACTACGCCACCAACTTCTAAATGTTTGAGAATCTCTGGTAGAAAGATAATGTACTTGGACTTGGCTGAATCCATAAAGACAAAGTCATAAGTTTCTGTCAGACTAGACAAAACATCGACTGCATCTCCCTCTATAAGAGTGATTTGTTTGCGCCTGTCAAACTGGGCAAAGTTTTCCTTGCCAAGACCAATCATTTCTGGATTGCGGTCAATCGTTGTAATTTTGGCATCTGGCGCATGTTCTGCCATTAGGAGGGCAGAAAAGCCAATAGCCGTTCCAATCTCCAAAATGTTCTTAGGATGCAGACTTTCCATGAGAAAACGGAAATAAGCAACTGTCTCATGAGGAATGATGGGAATGTTTTCCTTGCGAGCGAAGGTCTCCAGTTCTTTCAAGGAACCTGTCACCTGCTTTTGACGCTGCCGCATGAGTTCTACAATTTCTTCCTTGACGACTGGGCGGCGCATATTGTGATTGGCATTTTTACTATAAGACTCTACCATCTTAAGCTAGTCCTAATTTTTCAACAAGGGCTTCAAACTCGTTCAAGCGGCGTTCAAAGACGGCAAAAGCATCGTTGAGATAGTCTTCTTTTTCCATATCCACTCCCGCTTTTCTCATGACATTGAGCGGATAGTCTGACTTACCTGCCTTGAGGTAGTCGATATAGCGGTCACGGTCTTCTTGACTACCATGGACAATCTTTTCAGCCAAGGCTGAAGCTGCTGCAAAGCCTGTTGAATACTGATAAACGTAGTAGTTATAGTAGAAGTGTGGGATGCGTGCCCACTCGTATTGGATCTGAGGATTGTCTTCCTTGCTGAGTCCATAGTACTCTTGGTTCAAGTCAGCGTAGAGCTTATTGAGGAAATCACTTGTCAAGACTTCTCCATTTTGGTCTGCTTGGTGGATGGCATGTTCAAACTCAGCGAATTGAGTTTGACGGAAGACTGTTCCACGGAAACCATCTAGGAAGTTATTGAGAATAGCAAAGCGAGTTGCATCGTCTTCTACTTCTTCCAACAATTTCTCTGTCAAGATATTTTCGTTTGTGGTTGAGGCAATTTCAGCCAAGAAGATAGAGTAATCCCCGTAAACATAAGGCTGAGTTTCACGAGTATAGCTTGAGTGCATACTGTGACCTGTTTCATGGACAAGGGTAAAAAGATTGTCTAGATTGTCCTGCCAGTTGAGAAGTATGAAGGCATTGGTATCATAAGAACCGCCAGAGTAGGCACCAGAACGCTTTCCTTGATTTTCATAGACATCAATCCAACGCTCGCTAAAGGCACGTTTAACTCGGCTCAAGTAGTCTTCACCCAAGACTGCCAAGGCATCTTCTGCTTTTTTCAAGGCTTCCTCATAAGTAAAGCTATAATCTACTGACGAAAGCGGTGTGTAGACATCGTACATCTTGAGGTCGGAAATACCCAAGATTTTAGAACGAAGTTCTAGGTAACGATGTAAGAGTGGCAAATGCTTGCGAACTGCTGCTACTAGATTGTCATAGACACTTTCTGGAACAAAGTTTGCTGCGAGGGCTGCATGGCGAGCACTCTTATAATTGCGAACTTTTGCGCGGTAGTTTTGCACCTTAACATTTGTCTGCAAAGTCTTAGCGTAAGTGTGTTGGAATTGCTCATAAGTCGCATAGAGGGCTTCATAGGCTCCACGACGCACTTCACGGTTTTTAGACTCCATCAAACGGATGTAAGTACCATGTGAGAGTTGCACTTCCTTGCCTTCGTCATCAAGAACGTATGGGAAGCTAATATCCGCATTGTCCAAAATAGCGAAGGTTTCACTAGCAGCGCCAAAGATTTCTCCTGCTCCAGCAAGCAATTCTTCCTCACGTTGCGAAAGAACATGGTCTTTCTTTTGCAAGAGCTTGTCAAAAAAGTGTTTGTAAACTTGGAGTTTTGGTTGAGCTTCTAGGAAGGTCGCATACTGCTCTTCGCTAATCTCCATAAACTCAGGTTCATAGAATGAAAAGGCTTGTTCTAACTGACTGTATAGGGTCATTGCCTTGGCATAGTACTCTTGATACTTGGCTTCACGCGTGTCCTGATCATTTTTCATATGCGCATAGACATAAAGCTTTTCAACTTGGCGTTCCAAATCAAGTGAGAATTCTGTAATCTCAAGCAAACTGTCTGCGCTATCCAAGAGATGCCCCTCATACTGGGCTGCTGTTTGTACTTTTTCAGTTAAATCTTTCAAGGCTTCTTCCCAAGCCTGATCTGTTGGGTAGATAGCCGAAAGATCCCATGTATCTTTTTCATTTATTTCATGTCGTTGTAATACCATAAGATTCCTCCATCCTTTCTATTTTACCACATTTTTTGAGAAATATAAGTGATAAAAGGCTGGTGGATAGAGCTTTTGGCGATTATTTTTCGGATTTTTTTGATAGTAAGCCTGAAAATTTCTATAATAGCTAGTCAAATCCGTTTCAATCTGCAAAAAATCACCCGATTCTATCGGCTTGACTTGAGGATACCAGTCGTCTAGTTGACGGTTTAATAGATTGTCTCCTTGATGATAGGCTTCCTCCTGCTTCTTCATCCAGTAAGGCGTTTGGTAGTATAGTTGTTGGCGAATGTAGTGACAGATAGTTGAATCTTGGGCAACCGTAAAACTAGGCAGTTTTTGTTTTTGATAGGGGAATCGTAGAATTTCCAAGAGATTTCCTTGGCCATAGGGAAATTCCTTGACTTGAAAACGAAGCTTGCCACGTAGGTCCTGATGTAAAAGATATTTAAGTCTCAAAACTTGCTTTTTGAGATCTAGTTCCCAAACAAAGAAACCCATATTATGACTAAAATAAAGAAATCCCCTTTGCAATTGTGTTAATCGCTCCTTTAACCAGAGTTTTTCTCCCAGTAGCCAGATAACCTGATAGCCCTGGCTGCGGTATCCTTGACTTCTATCGCCTAAAAGCTTTTGAGACAAGGGACTGCACTGAACCTCCAGAGCTAGTTTCTCATTGACGAGAACATCCGCAACCTGCTGAATCTCGGGCAAACTATATTCTAAGGAGACTTGATTGTCCTTCTTGACCCAGCGATAAAGGGCCTCTTTGTTGCCCAAGTGTTCTGGACTTTCATTCTCGAAAATAGCAATACAATCTCTTAACCTTTCATGGGCAAAGTGCGTTCGAATACTCTGTCCTTGGCGTAATCGTAGCCTGCCCCCACAGGCTGGACAAGTATAGACTTGCTTGGTCACATCTTTTTCGAGGGCATTCACCAAATTTCCCTTGGCATCTCTAGCTACAAACATGGTCTACCTCCTTTTCTCATTTATTCGAAAAAGAAATAAAAAAGACTGGAATTCCAGCCTTTCATGATATTATTTCTTATCTTTTTTGTCTCTTAGAATATTTTTTTAGCATGGGAATGAGATTGGGAATCTGCTCACTTCTAATGACCAGCACGCCGTATTCCTGACAGCGATTGGCATAAACAGGATTGATTTTCCCCGTACAGACAATTAACTTGAGGCAACTCTCTCCAGCAAAATGATTGGCATAGACTTCTAGCTCATTGATGGCTTCAACTGATAAATCTGTCATCTTGCAGGAGATAAAGGTAATCGAGCGCCCCTTTCTCAGAATAACATCAATCTCATTTTGAACATTATCCGCCTCTGGAAAGATGCCATTCCAATCAATTTCACCACCTATCATGCATTCATCAAACAGCTGAGATTCGAGCGCCAAGAGATAAAGATACAACTCTAAAATATGCCCCTTGTTGCGACAAAAGACTTGGGCTTCTTGACTCGGAAAGCTGTAGCTTATTCGCTCCTTGTCCTCCCTTTCAATACGAACCATCCCCGCTTCCACTAGTAAGGGGATAAGGGATTCTGGATAGAGGTAATACTTGCCGTTGTTTTCCAGTATCTTTTCGGTTTCAGCATGGAGGTCATTGGTCTTAGCTAGAGAGAAAAATTGGGTTACTTGATACCAGTGGGCGGGATTGGAAATAGCCGAGCTGGCTAATTTTTTGATGGCAGCAATTTGCTGAGCCGAGTGGATAGGGCGTTTGGATTTGAGCATTTTTCCACCACGCAAGGCTATCAACTGCTGGATGCTTAAGGTTGGAATGTCCAAGTCTTCTTTTTCCAACTGACTAGCTGTCCACTTGTATTGTTTGCCCCGCTCGACATCCATGGCAACGATGGGAAGGTGGCGATCCAAGCCGTATTGATAGAGGGATAAGGCTAGTAGTGAATCTCCACCAAATACATCAAGGACAACTTGGTCATAGCCTGCTAGGCAATAATCTAACTGGTCAGACATCTGTTCTAAGGATAGTTGACGAAAGGTCACTCGTTGGATATGGGGAACCTCATCCAAGATAAAATGGCGCAGTGAAAGTTTATCGTTATTACTTATTTTCGTCAAAGATAGAAAGAGAATCTCGTCACAATCACTGACAAAGGCTTGGTAGACATTCTTTTCCAATACATGCCGATCATACAGCTCCACCAAAAGACTAGTCATTGAATCACCTCCATCATCTACAACTTCTTACGCTGAGAGAAACAGTAACACACTTCTACTACTCAGATTTCCTACTTCTAGTATAGCATAAAATTAAGTTTATCCCATTCTGCTGCCATAAATAAAAACGAACAGAAACCTTGCAAAGTGGTTTCTATTCGCTGATATAGGTTTGATTTACTTGACTTTTTTGGCTAGCAGGGTCGCAAAGCGTAGTTGAATACGATTGCCATTTTCATCACGACGGTGCAGATGTCCTGGATTTTCATTATACTTTACCAATTCCCAGTCCTTGTAGTAGTCAGCCAATTCACCTTCTTTAAAGGTGAATGGGAAGTTCACTGAACAAGGATAATCCTCCGTGTCCATGGCACAGACGATAAGGTTATAGCCACCGACCGTGGTGTGCTCCTGCATATTTTGGATAATAGCTGGAATGCGGTCTGCTTGTAGAAACATCAGAACAACTGTCGATACGATAAAATCATAGACTTGGCTAATGCTGGCTGAATTGATATCGTAAAGACCGACAGGCATGTCTAGATCCTCTTGTTCCACAATGCTTTGCAAGATTTCAAGGGACAATTCATTTTGATCCACAGCTGTTACATCAAAACCATTCTGTGCGAGAAAGAGAGAATTACGCCCCTGACCACAACCCAAATCCAAGGCTCTTCCTGGTTTCACCGTCTGCATGGCCTCTAGGACCTCTGAATGGACTGGATTGGTATTGTATTTTTTAGGGAAATAATCCTCAGGTTTACAATAAAATTCCAAGTACCACTCTACATCGTCTGTTGCGGCCTCTACTCGGTGCCAGGCTTGCGGTTGCGCCATAGGATTGTCAGCCCCTGCCTCAAAGAGGTGCTCAGCTAGAACCTCACCATCTTCAGTCAACTCAATAAATTTGAGAGCACCCTTCAAGACAGTAATTTTTCCCCAAGTGCCGACTTTAGTATTGTGCTTTTGCTGAACAGCTTCAGGCATGGTCTGTTTATTCCACAAGGGCATCCGTTTATAGGCAATTAATTTTTCCATTTTACTTCCTCTTCTTAACGCTGGTTGACAGCTTTCATGACACGCGCGATGTCGCGGTTTTGTTCACGACGCTTGATTGACTCCCGTTTATCATAGTCATGTTTCCCTTTGGCAAGTCCTAAAAGGAGTTTGGCGTAGCCATCTTTGATATAGACTTTAAGGGGAACAAGGGTCATTCCTGTCCCTTTGGTCTCTTGTTCCAACTTTTGGATTTGCTTCTTATGGAGCAGGAGTTTGCGACGGCGTTCAGGTTCCTGGTTCCAGATATTGCCCTCTTCATAAGGGGCGATATGAACATTGCTCAGCCAGACTTCCCCATTTTTTACTTGGGCAAAGCCGTCCTTGAGATTGATACGTGCAGCACGTACACTCTTGATTTCCGTTCCTGTCAGCACCATTCCTGCCTCTAGCGTGTCTACGATTGTATAGTCGTGGTGCGCCTTTTTATTTTGTGCGACGACCTTTCCCTCGCCCTTTGCCATGCTTGGCTCCTTTCTTAGCTACTTCCTTGTAAAAAGGTTTCTTGCCTTTTTTCTTTTTATCTTTTTGTGAATGCTTGTGCTTATCATTTGAGCGTCCTGATTTTCTCTTGTCTTCCTTCTTATCCGAACGACGACTTGAACCACGCCCTCTGTCACTACGACTAAACTGTTTCAAGCCTTTTTCAATGATATCAAACTCACTTGGGATAAAGGAGAAATCAATCTCACCAGTCATCTTATCCGCTCTTTCTACGCGAATACGAATCTGCTGTCCTACACGGAAGGTTGTACCCGATTTCTCCCCACGGAGTGTTAAGTCACGCTCGTTGAAATGATAAAATTCAGGCAAATTAGTGATGTGAATCAAGCCTTCGACTGTATTTGGCAATTCGACAAAGAGACCAAATTTGACGATGCTGGATACAACTGCATCGTACTCTTCTCCAACGTATTCTTCCATGTACTCAGCTTTTTTCATGGCTTCGACTTCACGCTCAGCCTCAATAGCACGACGCTCACGGTTGGAAGACTGGGTCGCAATCTCTGGAATCACTTGCTCAAAATGCTCTGCTATTTCCTTGGAACGCCCATAGTCCCGAATCATGCGGTGAACAAGGAGGTCTGGATAACGGCGAATGGGGCTGGTAAAATGAGTGTAATAGTCTGCAGCAAGACCATAGTGACCGTGATTATGCTCTGAATAGCGAGCCTGCTGCATGGATCGGAGAAGCATCATGGACAATACATCCGCATAAGGCTCTCCCTCAACAGCACGCATGATATCTTGAAGCACCTCCTGGCTAATCTCACTGGCAGTCCCATAAATTCTCAAACCAAAACTCGAAGCATAATCAATAAACTTCTGAACTTTTTCAGCCTTGGGCTCCTCATGAATCCGATAGATAAAAGGTAAGTCCAGCTTGCTGAAATGCTCGGCAACTGTTTCGTTGGCAATTAACATGAAGGACTCAATCATCCGCTCAGCAACGCCACGTTGGCGAAGAACGATATCCACAGGCTTGCCTTTTTTATCCACCAGAATCTTAGCTTCACTGGTATCAAAATTAAGGGCACCACGTTTCTCACGCATGCTTTCTAGAGTTTCATGAAGCTTGGCCATGAGCTCGATACTAGGAACAATTTTCTTATACTCTTGTCTCTTTTCCTCATCACCAGCTAGGATATCATTAACAGCGCTATAGGTCATTCGGAAACTAGTCTTGATAACAGTTTGGGTCATGGAATAATTAACCACACGACCATGTTTATCAATCTCCATAATGGCTGACTGGGTCAAGCGGTCTACTTGAGGATTGAGAGAGCAGATGCCATTTGACAAACGTTCTGGAAGCATTGGAACCACTCGGTCTGTCACATAGACAGAAGTCGCACGGTTAAGTGCTTCCTTGTCAAGGGCAGAACCCTCAGTTACATAGTAGGAAACATCTGCAATGTGAACCCCAAGCTCCAGATTGCCATTTTTCAAGTCCTTGATGTGCACCGCATCGTCCAAGTCCTTGGCATCCGCACCATCAATTGTAAAGGTAATTTCATCTCTTAAATCCAGACGCCCTCCCATATCCTTCTCTGACGGAGTATCTGGCACACTTTCAGCTTCCTTAAGAACAGCTTCTGGAAATTCTGAGACAATATCCATGGATTCCAAGACTTCAAGAACGTCAATCCCAGCATCAGTCGAGT
>CAUVUZ010000052.1:0-10789 GCA_963555095.1 uncultured Streptococcus sp.
CGCTTGGTTGGTCAGGGGATTATGCTCAGCCGCCAGGCAGGGGGAATTGGTTCCCGTGGACCTGGTGAAAGTCAGCTGGAATTGAACCGTCGAAGTGTTCGCAATCAAATCACAGATATCGAGCGCCAGCTCAAAGTGGTTGAGAAAAATCGGGCGACAGTCAGAGAAAAACGTTTGGAGTCAGGCACCTTTAAGATTGGTCTGATTGGTTACACCAATGCTGGGAAATCAACCATCATGAACACCTTGACCAGCAAGACCCAGTATGAAGCAGACGAGCTGTTTGCGACTCTGGATGCGACAACAAAGAGCATCCATCTTGGTGGGAATCTACAGGTAACCTTGACTGATACCGTTGGATTTATCCAAGACCTACCGACTGAATTGGTGTCCAGTTTTAAGTCAACCTTGGAAGAAAGCAAGCATGTTGACCTTCTAGTTCATGTCATTGATGCCAGCAATACTTATCACGAGGAACATGAAAAAACGGTTCTGTCTATTATGAAAGACTTGGGTATGGAGGATATTCCTCGCTTGACCCTTTATAATAAAGCGGATTTGGTGGAGGATTTCACGCCTACCCAAACGCCTTATGCCCTCATTTCTGCCAAGTCTGAGGATAGTCGTGAAAACTTGCAAGCATTATTGCTAGATAAGATTAAGGAAATTTTTGAAGCATTTACTCTGCGCGTGCCCTTTTCTAAGTCTTACAAGATTCATGATTTGGAAAGTGTAGCGATTATTGAAGAACGTGATTATCAAGAGGATGGAGAAGTGATCACAGGCTACATTTCGGAGAAAAATAAATGGAGGTTAGAAGAATTTTATGACTGATATCAAAACTTTGGCTCTAAAATATGGGGGCTATACGAGTCTAGACAAGGTCTATCTGGATCAGCTTCTAGCTGGTAAAACAGAGCAGGAGCAATTGGCACTTATTACTCCTCCTCCGAGTGTAGTCAATGCTTACTTTGCTGAACTCTACCAGAAAAAGAGTCCTGAAGCTGCGACGGATTATTTTGCAGAACTCAGTCATGAACTGAACCTCTACAATGCTGAGCCAAGTTTCACCTTTGAAAATAAGCCTTTTATTCGTCTTAATCTATCTGGCAAATCCTTTGGCTTTTGCTATGAGGAAGAAGGTCTTGGTCGGATTTTCTCAGAAGCTGAGGAAGCAATCACTGCTGACTTGCTCTTTGAAATTGCGCAAATTTTCCCCCATCAACTCGTCTTTGAAGAGTCTGGAAAGATTTACATGAAAGCTGTCGGAGATGAAGAAGTTGTTAGTGTAGAAAGTCTCACAGCCTTGACAGACTTGGAAAGTTTAGCAGATGGTCGCACACGTCTCAAAGGTTATAGCCAAGAGGATTTACTACAAGAAGCTGTTTCTTTTTCTGGCAAGCCTTATTTCCGATCGGAAAATCGCACAGCCATGTTATATATTGATTAATTAGAAAGTATCGAATGGATATTCAATTTTTAGGAACGGGGGCTGGTCAGCCCTCTAAAGCCCGCAACGTTTCAAGTCTCGCCCTGAAACTCTTGGACGAGATTAACGAAGTCTGGCTCTTTGACTGTGGAGAAGGAACGCAAAATCGCATTCTGGAAACCACGATTCGACCACGGAAGGTCAGCAAAATCTTTATCACTCACTTGCATGGAGACCACATCTTTGGCTTGCCAGGTTTTCTCTCTAGCCGTGCCTTTCAAGCTAATGAAGAGCAGACAGATTTGGACATCTATGGACCTCAAGGGATCAAGTCATTTGTCTTAACCAGTCTTCGTGTGTCAGGTTCTCGCTTGCCTTACCGCATTCATTTTCATGAGTTTGACCAAGATTCTCTAGGGAAAATCCTTGAGACCGATAAATTCACTGTGTATGCAGAGGAGCTGGACCACACTATTTTCTGCGTTGGTTATCGTGTCATGCAAAAGGACTTAGAAGGAACCTTGGATGCTGAAAAACTTAAGGCTGCTGGTGTTCCGTTTGGCCCGCTTTTTGGAAAAATAAAAAACGGTCAGGACGTTGTTCTCGAAGACGGAACTGCAATCAAGGCAGCAGACTATATCTCAGCACCTCGACCTGGTAAGATTATTACTATTCTGGGTGACACCCGAAAAACCAATGCCAGTGTGCGTCTAGCTGTCAACGCCGATGTCTTGGTTCACGAGTCGACTTATGGCAAGGGAGATGAAAAAATTGCTCGCAATCACGGTCACTCAACCAATATGCAGGCAGCACAAGTAGCAGCAGAAGCCGGTGCCAAGCGCCTCTTGCTCAATCATATCAGCGCCCGCTTCCTCTCAAAAGATATCAGCCAGCTCAAGAAAGATGCGACTACTGTTTTTGAAAATGTCCATGTGGTCAAAGACTTGGAAGAAGTGGAAATCTAGCAGTTATTGAAAGGACGAAGCATGTCTACTATTCTCATTACAGGAGCTAGCGGTGGCCTAGCCCAAGAAATGGTCAAACTCTTGCCAGATGACCAACTCATCTTACTAGGTAGAAACAAGGAAAAACTGTCGGAGCTATATGGAAATCATCCCCATGTAGAATTGATTGAAATCGATATTACTGATGACTCGATCCTAGAAGATCTGGTAGCTGACCTCTATCTCCGTTATGGTAAAATTGATGTCTTAATCAACAATGCTGGCTATGGAATATTTGAAGAATTTGACAAGATTTCTGACAAAGACATTCACCAGATGTTTGAGATCAATACTTTTGCTCTGATGAATCTATCTCGTTGTCTTGGAGCTCGCATGAAGGAGAGAGGAAAAGGGCATATCATCAATATCATCAGTATGGCAGGTTTGATAGCGACTAGCAAGTCCAGTCTCTACTCAGCGACCAAGTTTGCGGCTATTGGTTTTTCCAACGCTCTACGCCTCGAACTTATGCCCTATAGTATCTATGTAACGACGGTTAATCCAGGACCGATTCGCACTGCCTTTTTTGACCAGGCAGACCCGGATGGTAGCTATCTCAAGTCGGTTGACCGATTTCTCTTAGAACCAGATGCAGTCGCTAAAAAGATTGTTAAAACCATAGGAAAAAATAAACGGGAACTCAATCTTCCACTTTTGTTGAACCTAGCCCACAAATTTTATACTCTCTTCCCCAAGCTAGCTGATAAGTTGGCAGGGGAGATCTTTAATTATAAGTGAGAAAGCTGTTCCCTTGAGGAATGGCTTTTTGCTTTAATAAGGAGGAGTTGTTGATCAAAAATAATCCCTGAAAATACTGGTAGTTTATCTCTATTTGATAGTTTTGGAGTATAATTGAGATAAGAAAGTTCATTAGATAAATGAAGTCCCAAACCAGCTAGCTTACCCTAGATAATGCCCTATGTATAGCCGGAGGTTGACAATGGAATTATTGACAATTGACCAAATTATTTCCATTATTGAGGAAGCAATACAAGGGCTTGACCCTGAGATAAGAGAAGGAATCGTCCTGAGCCATACTGAAGTGCCTGTGTCTGAACTGGATCGTTTGAAAAAACAACTGCAAATACAAGATTTGGATCCGATTTTTAGGAGGTATATTTTGGCCTATAACTAGGGGCAGGTCGGTTTTTTAAGTTACCAGTTTGGATATGGGGACGACACTAGTCTTACTTGGCTGATCAATCGCAATTTGGAATACCACGATTACTCGACTCTACAAGAAAGAGGCTTGATCATCATTGCAAATGGAGATCCCTACACTATTTTGCTGGATTGTCAATCTGGGGCGGTCTATGCTCTTGATGCAGAGATGAACTATGATGAAAAAATATGGCTGACACCAGATTTTCTAGCATTTGTTAGAGCCATGGGAACGGCCCAATCTGCAGTTTGGAAGGGTTGTGAAAGTGACTTCATCCACTTGATGACTGGAATAGGTCATGCGTCCAGTTTGATATTTTGGCAGAGTCTGGTCGGGTTTTATGATTGAAAATAGAAGGAGCAGGTCATGGAATTTATTGTAGCTGAGGAAGGGATTCCTCAAAATATCGGATGTCAGGGAGCCCTGATTGCCTATTATGGCAGTGAGATAGAATTTCATTATGAAACCGTTCCACCACACGGTGATGAGATTTTTTCTGCCAGGTTGCCTTTGTTGGGGCTTGATCTGCCCTTTTGGATCTATGGGAGAAATCTCATATTTTTAGATGCTTACTACCTCTTAGCAGAAACAGTTAAGAAAGGGACTTGGAATCCCATAACGAGTATGCTCATCAACATTCATACGGGGGAATACGCCAGCCTAGACTACTGGTACAATCATATATCTATTGAGCAAAACGGTCTTGAGTTGAAAAATGATTATAATGGACAAGTCCTGACTTTGAAAACGGTTGACAAACTTCATTGGCTTGCCCTAGATGCTGAATCAGAAGAAAGGAACTAAAAATGGCAAAGAAAAGAGTTACATTACCAAAAGAGTTTAAGGATTTAATGGATGAAGGAAATATTGAAGCCCTTAAAGCAGTCTATGACCGTTGTGAATTAACCGCTCATGATGGAAGATTTAGCTTATGTACACCTCTGCATATGGGAGGAGTCCCGGATGAATTGGTTATCTGGCTTGTCGAACAGGGCTTGGATATCAATATCCCTGATTATTATGGAGCGACTCCTTTGTACCGTCAGGCAACCATGGGAAGAGAGACTGTAAAACTCTTGCTCGAATTGGGGGCAGATATTGAAAAAAGCAATACTTATGGAAATACACCTCTGCATATGGCAGCTGAGTTTTTTCATCCTAAGACCGTTGCACTTCTCATAGAAAAGGGAGCAGATGTTAACCCTAAAAATGATAGGGGACAGACTCCACTAGACTCCGTTCTCACTGTCTGTCGGGGAATCTATATTGCCCAAACAGCTGAAATTGCCTCTATGCTGTTGTATGCAGGTGCTAAGAAAACATCTGCTATGAAAGAAAAGGTCGAAAATATCGGTAAAGATTTTGAATTTCATAGAGAAGGGATCAATCCCGACTATCTAGAAGCAGCAGTCAGGGTCTAGAAAAACTTTATGCTTTGTTTGATGTCAAGCCGGTAGCCAAACGAATAACCCACGATGGAGTTTCTCCGATTCTCGTAAAAGAAGGTAGCTGGGAGGAGCAATATGAGGAACTATGGTCTTTCTTGATTCCTTCAAGTGGAGCAGCCAAAACTGTTCAGGGAGAAGTTATTCGTATACCAGGTCGAGTTCGAGATGAACTGGATCGCAATGGTGGGGTCAACTGGGACAGGGACTATAGAAAAATGCTTCAAGCTCTCCCTCAATACTTGTCTCTAGGAATCCCCCTTTCAGATCAAGAATTAGAAGAGACTAAAGAGCTTATTGCTCAAGTTCATGGGAAAGATTTTGATGACGAGCCTCGCCTAGACCGCCTGTGTCAGCTAGCTATTGCTTGGATTAAGCAAAATCCTGAACCCCTTCTCCTAGAAAAAACAAGTTATAAGCGGTAAAAAGCATTGGAAGACAGATAAAATAAAGAAATCATGGTAAAATGATGCAACTAATTGACCAAGTTAAAAAAATAGAAACTTATATTTGTGAGTGTTTTGAAGACTGGGATTTGGATGATCCTGTGGAAGAGGAATACCTAGATGATTATCAGAATATTTCTGGTGCTTCCGAGGAAGAGCTTCAAGCCTTTGAGGAAATATTTGGTATTCGTCTACCTAGTGACTTCAAAGAGCTTTATAGCTACAAAAATGGGAGTAAATACTTCTCTATTTTACCTTGTGTAATTGACCAGAGAGAGCTGCCTTTTTCTCTAATGAGTCTGCAGGAAATTGAGACTTGTAAAAAGTACTTTCAAAATAGGGATGCTCTATTAACAGAATTTCCCGACTATTTTTCTAGTCAAGATTTGGAAAATATGCGTGATAGTAGAATAAAGCCCTATCTTTTTAATAAAAAATGGCATCCTTTTGCTCAGTATTGTGGCTCTTGTTATCTTATGCTGGATTTTGATCCAGACCGAGAGGGTCAGGAAGGGCAGATTATTTGCTACATTCATGACCCTGATGAAATTATCTATGTAGCAGAAAGTCTTACGGAGTTGATTGAAGGGATAATGGATGAGATCATATGAACGGACAAATGTATCAGATAGCCTGTATCGTGGCAGCAGCTAGGAAGGCTTTAAAAAATGCTAAAGAAATATGCTATAAGCCTGAAAAATATACAAATAAATTGAGCTTTCAAATTTTGCCGTCAAAAAATGGGGAAGCTACAGAACTTTCTGTATCTGATTGGTTTGAAAATCTTAAGGAAAAAGGTTTGAAGGACTTACAATTATTTTGTCCTATTTCAGTTGAAGACAGAGGTATTTTAGGCTTCTCTAATACAACACAGAGTTCAATTCTCTGTTTTTATAAAGATGGGAAGGCAAGTTATTTCCTACCAAATTGGAAATCTGCTTCCCCAGGCAGAGGCTGGGATGTTACCTACACCGAGTATGAATGGGAAAGGTCTTCTCAAGACATTCCCCACTATGAAAATAATATGGAAGAATTTGAGGACGTATTGGCTCGTATAGAAAATCTAGCAATTAAAATTGAATGTGACAACTTTGCCAAAGTCTTTCAATCTGCTAGAAACTTTTTGCTAGACCCAGAATCTGGTAAAGGACTGGCAGAACCTCAAATTCCACTGCAACATCTAAGCATATTTAGAGCTGCAAGCTCAGCGGATGTTTTTGGAGGAATGGGCTCCTGGAATGATGAACCTGGATGGCTGGCACAAGATAAGGGACTGGGGCAAGTATACGATGAACTTTCAGATCAATTGCTAAGAAATATTAGATCAGCCATTCTATTTGCCATCAACGAGTGGTGATGGATTAGGAGAGAGAAAATGGGGAAGTTAAAGTTAAGTCTATTGAATAAATGGGAACTAGACAAGGACTACAATAGTGTTTTCAATTCTGTCATGTTACATGATGGTAGAGCCTTTGTCTTGACCAGTGAGAAGGAAGCTTTCAATCTCTACTGTCTGCTTGAAGTATCACCTTTGGGTATGAAGGAGATAGATGCTTGGTATTGTGACCATGTTTGGGAGGAAGAGCCTCTACTCTTTACAGATGGACAAAATATTGGCATCATCAAGGCTGGCAAGGAAATAGTCTATTACACTGGTGATTTTTCTAATCCAGAAATCATTGCCATAAAGGATCCGCAAAGTATACTTCCTAAAAAGGCACAAGAGAGATATTTTCAAATCGTATCAGATAGCGACCAGATACCCGTGTGTTTTGAAAATCAAGTTTATACAAATCAGGCAAGAAACTTTGCCCTTTTAGAATTTGATCGAGAGAAAAAGCAGGCGAAGTGGACCACTTACTCGCATATTGATAAAAAAGAGTTAAATCACCACGACACGAACTCAAGTTTTTATCCTAAAATCGATAGTATGAAATCTTGGAAGCAAGAGCTCTATGCCTTTAGCTCTGGAGAAAGTCAAACCTCTGTCAATAAATGGGGCATGGACTATTATGCTCTTGTTAAAATCTCTAGTGATGGTCGTATTATCGAAAAGTTATTAGAATCTGAACATTTAAAGGCTTTAGGTAAAAAAGCTGGTGTCAATGGAATTTTTACGGATTCGCCTTATATTATCCTGAGCCCCCTATTTAAGAATGATGATTGGAAGGGCAAGCAAAAGCTATTTTCTCTGGCAACGAGAGAATTGTGCGATATAGCCTTGCCTAGAGGAATGAGTAAACACAAGCTTCAAAATATAACAGACAACTTTTGTTTAACCTTCCTGTACGACAGAGGATTAAAAGAACTTGCCCTTTGTTGGATTGACTAGGCTGTGAGGCTGAGTTTGGGAGCTTTTTATAGATAGGTGCTGATATTTCTTGATTAGTCTACAGTATTTATTTTGAGCTGTTTTCTTGTCAAATTTGACCAAGTATTGCAAATCGAATCTTAAAATAGTATACTAGAAATAGCAATTATGAAAACGTTTGCGTTTTTGTTGATGATGATTATTTAGGAGACAAAATATGGAATTAACAGCCATTTATCATAGACAAGAATCAGAGTATGCTTATCTTTACAAAGAAGGTCAGCTACATATCCGAATCAGAACCAAGAAAAATGATGTCCAGCAGGTCATTTTACATTATGGAGATCCCTTTATCTTCATCGAGGATAAGTATGAAGCCAAGAAAGAAATGACTAAAGTAACCTCGGATGCTTTATTTGATTATTGGCAGGTTACAGTATCAGTTAATTTTGCACGGATTCAGTATCTCTTTGAACTCCTTGATGAGGAAGGTCAGGGTATTTTCTACGGTGATAAGGGTTGTGTGGAACATACTCAAGAAAACTTGGATGCGGAAGGAAATGGCTTTAAGCTTCCCTATATTCATGAAATCGACGGATGTCAGGTTCCTAGCTGGGTTTCAAATACCGTTTGGTACCAGATTTTCCCAGAACGATTTGCTAATGGAAATCCTAATTTGACTCCAGATGGAGCTCGAGAGTGGGATGCTGCCATTGCACCTAATAGGGATGACTTTTTTGGTGGAGATTTACAAGGGATTATCGACCATCTAGACTATCTAAAAGATTTGGGAATCACTGGACTTTATCTATGTCCGATTTTTGAAGCAACGACCAATCACAAGTACGATACGACGGATTATTTTGAAATTGACCGTCACTTTGGAGACAAAGAAGTCTTTGCTAATTTAGTCGAGGAAGCTCATAAACGTGGCATTAAGATTATGCTAGATGCTGTTTTCAATCATATCGGCTACCAGTCTGCCCAATGGCAGGATGTTCTAAAAAATGGAGAAAATTCCCCTTATAAAGATTGGTTCCATATTCAAGAGTTTCCAATTACAGAGGATAAACTTCAGAATCCAAGAGAACTCCCTTATCATACCTTTGCCTTTGCTAGCTATATGCCTAAGTTAAATACAGCAAATCCTGAAGTCAAAGACTATCTTCTCAGTGTTGCAACTTACTGGATTGAGAATTTTGATATCGATGCTTGGCGCTTGGACGTTGCCAATGAAATTGACCATCAGTTCTGGAAAGATTTTAGAAAGGTAGTTCTCGCTAAAAAGCCTGATTTGTATATTTTAGGTGAAATCTGGCATACGTCTCAGCCTTGGCTAAAAGGAGATGAGTTCCATGCAGTCATGAACTACCCGCTCTCTGAAAGTATCAAGGATTATTTCTTGCGTCAGCATAAAAAGACAGAGCAGTTCATTTCAGAAATCAATAGCCAGTCAATGTACTACAAGCAACAAATCTCAGAGGTTATGTTAAATCTCCTGGATTCTCACGATACAGAGCGTATTCTTACAACTGCCAAAGGAAATCTCCAACATGTCAAGGCTGCTTTAACCTTCCTCTACCTTCAAAAAGGGACTCCTTGTATCTATTACGGAACAGAGCTAGCACTAATTGGTGGACCAGACCCTGATTGCCGTCGTGTCATGCCTTGGGACCGTGTGTCTGAGGACAATGATATGCTAAATTTCATGAAGAAATTAATCCAAGTCCGTAAAGAAGTTGCAAGCATTATTCAGCATGGTTCATATAGCTTGCAAGAAGTGAAACCATATGTTCTTTCCTTGAAATGGACCTACGAAGGAAAAGAAGTTCAGGCTATCTTTAATCAGTCTAAAGAGAATGTTATCTTAGACAGAGATTCAGTTGATTTAGCGAGTCATTGCCAGTTTGAAGATGGTCAGCAAGTCATCTTGCCAGATGGATTTGTAGTTACTATTTCTGAGTAAAAAGGATTAAAATAATGGCACTCAAGGAAGTTTATGAGTATTTTCGTCACTATGATAAGGAAACTTATCAGGTTGTCGCCTGCATGGGTAATGAACCATCGGAAGAAGATGTTCAGGATTTTGAAACTCAATATGGCATTCGTCTTCCAGAAGATTTCAGAGAATTCACCATGTCAGCTCTGGGAGGTCTCTTTATGGAAGTCAGGGAAGAGCTATGGCAAAGAGGCAAGGCTTACGATGTAGCCCCTTTTTGGACCTTCTGTCGAGGTATTAAGGTTTTTGGAATTGCAAATGGCATCCCAGATTTCTTAGATATTCGAATTAAAACCAAGGAATTACATGCTCTGGGTTTTGTGGATTATATCCCATTTCTGTCTATCATCGGTGATGGAGATGTAATTTTCTGCTTTGATAAGGACAATCACATAGTGGTTTTGGATTGGTATAACAGTGGCGAAACTGAAGAGCTTAATTGTGATTTTTCAGGACTTTAACTCCAGCAAATTGCAGAGCTAGAAGAACGTAAAAATGAGATGGTTAATCTTTTGGAAAAGGGGAAATCTAGTCAATAATCTATAAGGAAATACCAGTTTGATAGTCCGTAAAAGAGGTTGGGACAAAAGATCCCGACCTCACTTTTTTTAGCAATCAAACTTTGACGCGGTAGCTGATTGAACTTTTTGTTCGTCTTTTAGACTCCAAAAAGCTCCTAATCATCCTCGCGAGGCTGGGACCACGAAATCGAGACTTTGTCTATCGATTTCTGTCCCACCGCCTTTTTTAGTAAAACCATTCACTAAATGTACATTCAGATTTTTAAACTTTTCTACAAATTATAGAAAAAAGAATCAAAAGTATGATTTTTATGCTGCCAGTATTGAAGTTTCTTATATTATTTTATAAAATAAGGGTAAAAGGCTATGGAAAAGTAATACGCTTACAATGAAATGGAAGCGGTTACTAAAGGAGGATTTTATGGAAAAAGGCCATTGGAATCGTAAAAGAGTCTACAGCATTCGTAAGTTT
>CAUVUZ010000053.1:0-10197 GCA_963555095.1 uncultured Streptococcus sp.
TGGCTTCCTTTTATCATTGCAAAAAAATAGCCACACTGCCCGGAGTCAAGCTCAGCAAACAGCGTGGTTAAGGCATCGTTAACTTACCTCACAACAGGTTTGAAGTAAATCAGCGAAACTACTTTCTTAGTATAACACTTTCAGAATCATTGTCAATAGAAATGACTTGATTTTTTTACTTTTTTTGATGATATTTTCATGTTTGGTCATTCCCTTTCTGAAAAGGTATGGTAAAAGAGCCAAATCACTTCAAATCGGAGACATCGTTATAGAAATTAAGCAAATGTATCTTCAAAACGTGAAAAAGGCCTTTATTGCCCTAAAAATCGCCTTAGCAAGTGCATTTTTTGCCAAAAAAGGGTATGATAGTTACATCATGAAAAAGTAGGTTTTTTATATGAAAATTGTCCTTGTTGGTGGAGGGAAAGTTGGTTTTGCCCTCTGTCGTTCACTGGTTGCAGAAAACCATGACGTTGTCCTTATCGAGCAAAATGAAGCTGTACTGAATCATATTGTCAGTCGCTTTGACATCATGGGCCTCCTTGGAAATGGTGCCGACTTTACTATCTTAGAGCAGGCCGGTGTTCAAGAGTGTGACATCTTTATCGCACTAACCGAACACGATGAAGTGAACATGATTTCAGCAGTTCTTGCCAAAAAAATGGGCGCTAAAGAAACCATCGTCCGAGTTCGAAATCCAGAGTACTCCAACTCCTATTTTAAGGAAAAAAACATTCTTGGATTTTCTCTCATTGTCAACCCTGAGCTTCTAGCTGCCCGTGCTATTGGGAATATTATCGACTTCCCAAGCGCCCTTTCGGTCGAACGTTTCGCTGGAGGTCGAGTTAGCTTGATGGAGTTTGTTGTCAAAGATACTAGCGGTCTTTGCCAGATGCCCATTTCTGAATTTCGGAAAAAATTTGATGTGATTGTGTGTGCCTTGGAGCGCAACCATGAGTTGATCATTCCAGGTGGGGAAATGACCCTTCAAGATAAGGATCGCATCTTTGTTACAGGAAATCGAGTCGATATGATGCGCCTGCACAATCATTTCAAAGCTCGGACTGTTAAGAGCTTTCTGATTATCGGAGCAGGAAAAATCGCCTACTACCTCGTCGGCATCTTGAAAGACAGCCGGATTGACACCAAGGTTATAGAAATCAATCCTGAAAGAGCCCGTTTCTTTAGTGAAAAATTCCCTAATCTCTATATTGTTCAGGGAGATGGAACTGCAAAAGACATATTACTAGAAGAAAGTGCTCCTAGCTATGATGCAGTCGCAACCTTAACTGGGGTTGATGAGGAAAACATCATCACCTCTATGTTTCTTGACCGTGTTGGTGTCCAGAAAAATATCACCAAGGTCAACCGGACCAGCCTCCTAGAAATTATCCATGCGCCTGATTTTTCAAGTATCATCACGCCAAAAATCATCGCAGTGGATACCATTATGCACTTTATCCGTGGTCGGGTTAACGCCCAATACTCAGACCTTCAAGCTATGCACCACCTTGCAAATGGTCAAATTGAAACCCTACAATTCCATATCAAGGAAGCTAATAAAATGACTGCCAAACCCCTTTCACAGTTAAAATTGAAGAAAGAGGTTCTCATCGCAGCCATTATCCGAAAAGGAAAAACAATCTTCCCTACCGGAGAGGATATGCTTGAGGTGGGAGACAAGTTGCTCGTGACGACCTTATTGCCAAACATCACCAAAATTTATGATTTGATTGAGAGGTAAAAAATGAATAAAAGTATGATTCGTTACCTCCTCTCAAAACTTCTCTTAATCGAGGCTATTCTACTTCTAGTGCCTGTGAGTGTAGCGACCTATTATCAAGAATCCAGTCAAGTATTTATCGCTCTCTTTTCTACGATTGGAATTTTAGTCCTTCTCGGTGGGGTGGGAGTCCTACGAAAACCAAAAAATCAACGAATCTATGCCAAGGAGGGGGTCTTAATCGTCGCTCTCTGTTGGATTCTCTGGTCTTTCTTTGGTGGTTTACCCTTTGTCTTTTCAGGACAAATCCCCAGCGTCATTGATGCTTTCTTTGAAATCAGTTCTGGTTTTACAACTACAGGAGCAACTATTCTGAACGATGTCTCCGTTCTCAGTCGTTCTCTCCTCTTCTGGCGAAGTTTCACCCACTTGATTGGAGGGATGGGGGTGCTTGTCTTTGCGCTTGCCATTATGGACAATGCTAAGAATAGTCACTTAGAGGTGATGAAGGCAGAGGTCCCTGGTCCTGTCTTTGGTAAGGTTGTATCCAAACTGAAAAACACTGCCCAGATCCTCTATCTCCTTTACCTCGGGCTCTTCTCCCTCTTTGTCGTCATCTACTATCTAGCAGGTATGCCCTTGTTTGATAGCTTTGTCATCGCTATGGGAACAGCGGGAACCGGGGGATTCACCGTCTACAACGATGGAATTGCCCATTACGGCAGTTCCCTGATTACCTATCTTGTCAGTTTTGGCGTTCTGGTTTTCGGTGTCAATTTTAACCTGTATTACTTCCTCATGCTCCGTCGGGTCAAGGCCTTCTTTGGAGATGAAGAACTGCGGGCTTATGTCATCATTGTCCTAGTTTCTACCGGCTTGATTACTCTTAATACACTCCACCTCTATCAAGGTGTCTCTAAGAGTTTTGAAATGGCTCTCTTCCAAGTATCCAATATCATCACAACAACTGGATTTGGTTACGGAGATATTACCAACTGGCCCCTTTTCTCCCAGTTTATCCTCCTCTTCCTCATGGCAATCGGTGGCTCAGCTGGCTCAACTGCAGGTGGGCTCAAAGTGATCAGAGGACTCATCCTCTCAAAAATTGCCAAAAATCAGATTTTGTCCATCTTATCCCCTCACCGTGTCTTGACTCTACATGTCAACAAAACTGTGATTGACAAGGATACCCAGCACAAGATTCTTAAATATTTTGCCATCTACGTGATGATTATACTCTCTCTCATCTTTATCGTCAGTCTTGATAGCAATGATTTTCTAGTCGTGACCAGTGCTGTCTTCAGCTGTTTTAACAATATCGGACCTATTCTAGGTACAACCTCGAGTTTTGCCATCTTTAGTCCCATCTCTAAAATCCTCCTCTCCTTTGCAATGATTGCAGGTCGCTTAGAGATTTACCCAATTTTGCTACTCTTTATGAAACGCACTTGGTCTAAACGCTAATTATAATACAAATCCCCTTTTACAAGCTAGTAGAAGGGGATTTTTCTATTAAAAACGAGAAGACCTTTCGATCCTCTCCTAATCGGTTTATTTTTTAAGAGCTTCTTTGTATCGAGCAACTTCCGCTTGGTTAGCCCAAACATAGTGACCTGGACGAATTTCTACCATAGATGGCTTGTCTGTCTCATAGTCATGTTGGTCAGGATCGTACACTTTCAAGACCTTCTTGCGTTCCAAGATTGGATCTGGAATCGGTACAGCAGATAGAAGCGCTTGAGTGTAGGGGTGGACAGGATTGTTAAACAACTCCTCTGTCTCCGCCACTTCGACGATAACTCCCTTATAAATAACTGCGATACGATCTGAGATAAAGCGAACAACTGATAAGTCATGCGCGATAAAGAGATAGGTCAAGCCCAACTCTTTTTGGAACTTCTTGAGCAAGTTCAAGACTTGCGCACGCACTGATACGTCTAAGGCTGAAATTGGCTCATCCGCAATAACGAAATCAGGTTCCATCACAAGGGCACGGGCAATCCCGATACGCTGACGTTGACCACCAGAAAACTCATGTGGATAACGGGTCAAGTGTTCTTTCAAAAGTCCAACTTCATGGATCATCTTTTGAACTTTTTCTTTTCGATCTTCTTCGTCTTTGAACAAGTGGTAGTTGTAAAGACCTTCAGAGATGATATAGTCAACCGTCGCACGTTCATTCAAGCTTGCTGCAGGGTCCTGGAAAATCATCTGGATACGACGAATCAAGTCTGAGGATTCCTTGTGAGATTTTTTGCCATTAATTTTCTGGCCATCAAAGATAATCTCTCCTTTACTGGTATTATTTAAACCAATAATGGCACGACCAATGGTTGTTTTCCCACTACCAGACTCACCTACAAGAGAGAATGTTTCTCCCTTGTTGATAAAGAAGTTGGCGTTTTTAACCGCGACAAACTTCTTACTTCCTTCACCGAAGGAAATTTCTAAATCTTTAATTTCTACTAATTTTTCAGACATTTCCTTCCTCCTAGTCTTCTAGATGAGCAAAGCCCATTTTATCACGAATCTTGTCATGCAAATCTGCAATGACTCCAGGTTTTTCAACTTTAGGAGCATTCTCATGAAGCAACCAAGTCTTAGCCCAGTGGGTATCAGTGACTGAAAACTGAGGTGCTTTCTGTTCAAAATCAATTTGCATCGCATAATCTGAACGAAGGGCAAAGGCATCACCTTTCAACTCAGTATAAAGAGACGGTGGTGTTCCTGGGATAGAGTACAATTCCCCTTTATCATCAGCAAGCTGAGGCAAGCTAGACAAGAGACTCCAAGTGTATGGATGACGTGGATCGTAGAAGACTTCCTCAACAGTACCGTATTCTACAATTTCACCAGCATACATAACCGCTACCTTATCGGCAATACTTGCTACCACACCAAGGTCATGGGTGATAAAGATAATGGTAAAGTGGTACTCATTTTGCAAGGTTTTAAGCAAATCAATGATTTGCGCTTGAATGGTTACATCAAGAGCCGTTGTTGGCTCGTCACAGATCAAGATATCTGGACGACAGGCAAGGGCAATCGCAATAACGATACGTTGGCGCATCCCTCCAGAATATTGGAAAGGATACTCTTCAAAACGTTTTTCAGCGTCTGGAATTCCGACCTTGTTCATATAGTCGATTGCCATCTCTTTGGCTTCCTTAGCTGTTTTCCCTTGGTGTTTAACGATCACTTCAGTGATTTGGCTACCGATTGTATTGATTGGGTCCAAACTTGTCATAGGGTCTTGGAAGATAGTCGCAATCTTAGCACCACGAATCTTCTCCCATTCCTTGTTAGAAGTAAGAGCAGTCAAGTCTTGTCCACGATAGTCGATGCTTCCTTGGGCAATACGTCCATTGTCTTCTAACATCCCTGTAAAGGTTTTTGTTAAAACAGATTTACCAGAACCGGACTCACCTACCAAGGCAAGAACTTCTCCTTCAATCAGGTCTAGAGAAACTCCTCGGATAGCCGTCAGAACTTTGTCACGAACGTCAAATTCCACGACAATATCACGAGCAGTCAAAATTACATTACTTTCTTTTGTCATGTCTACTCCTATCTATGTGTACGTGGATCACTAGCATCCGCTAGGTTTTGACCAACAACGAAAAGAGATAGGGATACCAAGATCAAGGTTGTCAACGGAATCCAGAACAAGTAAGCGTTGGTCGTAACGTTTTGTGAGTAATCTGAGATCAAACGTCCCAAACTTGGCACTGTTACAGGCAATCCCAATCCAAAGAAGGATAGGAAGGCTTCATAAGAGATGAAGCTTGGCAACATCAAGGTCATCGTAGAAACAATAACGGATACCAATTGTGGCATGATGTTTTTAACGATGATTTTAAAGGTTGGTGTTCCAAGTGTTTGAGAAGCAAGGTTGTATTCCAAGTCACGGTAACGCATGATTTGGATACGAATCATATAAGCAATCCCAATCCAAGTTGTCACACTCATGGCAAAAATCAAATTCCAGAAACCAGCACCAATTGAGTAAGTCAAGACAATGACAATCAAGAGAGATGGAATGTTTGAAATAATGTTATAAACTTCCATCATGACGCGGTCAACGGATTTTGAAATTCCCCAAATTCCACCAACAATAACCCCAATCACAAGGTTGATAAAAGTGGCAATGACAGAGATGAGGATAGAGTTACGCGCCCCAAACCAAACCCCGTCAAACAAGGATTTACCATTGCTGTCTGTACCAAACCAATGTTCAGCATTGGGTTTGATAAAACGAGCAGAAAAGTCATTGACCTTGCTTACATCGTTAAAGTCAAACTTTGAGAACATTGGGTAAATAAAGCTCATCAAGATAATGGCTACCAAAATCCCCAACATAACGACGGTTGATTTTTTCTTTAGAAATTGTCTAAATACAGAACCCCAGTATGAATAGGCAGGAGCATCAATTGTTTCAGAGGCAAAATCGTCACGTTTTACGAACTGAAATTTTTCTTTATCGATTGTTGACATTATTTGCCTCCTTTCTCTGTCAATTTAATACGTGGGTCAAGCATGGTCATCCAGATATCTCCTACAAAGAGTGAGAAGATAGAAATACATGTAAAGATAAAGACGAGACCAACTACCATTGAGTTGTTTGATGCCTTAACAGAGTCAATCAACATTTTACCCATACCTGGGAAAGCGAAGACGGTTTCTGTCAATGTTGCACCACCAATAACCCCGATTACGGCACCAGGAATACCTGAAACCAAAGGAACCATGGCATTTTTAAAGATGTGTTTATTTGAAATTTCTTTTTCAGACAGTCCTTTTGCACGAGCAAAACGAACGAAGTCCTGAGATTGCAAGTCGATCATGTAACGACGAATCCAGATTGCTGTACTTGGCGCTCCCAATAGACCTAGAATGACTGCCGGCAAGACATAAGAACGCCAATCCCCAGCCCCCAAGATAGGGAATGAGTCTGGCAGACCAATAGATGATCCAATCAAACGCACGATGTAAACCAAGGCAATCGTCGGAAGGGCAAGCAAGAAGGTTAGAGCACCTGTCGAGAAGCTATCAATCCAAGTATTCTTGTGGCGAGCCATAGCAGATCCAAGAGGAATTGCGATAGCATAAGAAATAATCAAACCGATCAAACCAGCAACAGCCGAGCTTGCGATCATTGATGGATATTGATAATTGCTTTCTGTAGCTGTATATGGATCGTCTTTACCATAGTTAGCTACCTCACGCGCATCTGCTTGACTTGGTGACTTGTAGGTACGAGAGTAAATATCCACAGAGGAAGTCTTTTTACCCGTAGGGAATTGAACTTCTGATGTCTTGGTTTGTCCCTGACCCTGTGTGATAACTTGAAGCACTGGTGTGTTTGCATAAGTTGGGTAAGAGTCTCCCAAGTTAATGTTCACAAAGTTTTGGTGTACAAATGGAAATTGATTATTAAAATACAAAAGATATTTATGTTTTGTACCTGAACCCACCAATGACCAACCGATAGCAGGGTCATTTTCAAAACGAAGATAACGTTCCAAGTTTGGATTTTCAGGGTCTTGAATCTTGTTTGTATGATCAATGTCGAGCAAGTTCGAGTAGAATTTGAAAACACGTTCAAAAATCGGAATTTCACGCGTAGCATAGAATTGACCACTTTCTGAGAATACACCGAGTGTCCAACCATTACCGAGTTGATTGATGTATTTTTCGTAGATTGCCTTATTTGTATCATTGGCATCTACTGTTACAGATGAGTCCATTGTGCTCGCTTTTTCTTGCAACTCCTTGGTATCGTAGTACTCGATATAGCCCATCCGCTCATAAACGGTATTTTCATAATTATCCCGTTTATCTGGCGTCGTTGCAATCTTGTTATAGTTGGTATCCTGCTTGAAAATCAGTTTTCGAGGAACCATCGTATAGATAATCGTGTAGGTCAAGGTTGTCACCAAGAAGATAGACACCAATGAACGCAATACACGCATAAAAATATATTTCTTCATATCGTTTCCTTTTAAAATCCCAAAAGAACCTTCTCCTCATGGAGAGAAAGTTCTCTTGAGAGTTATTTATTTAACGTGATTAGCCAATTCTTTTTGAACTTTTTCGTTTGATTCTTTTTTCTCTTTGAGCCATTTTTCACGAGCTTGTTCATAGTCAACTTTTGTTACAACTTTGTCTTGTAACTGAATATACTTGAAGTATACATCTGAGCCTTTATCTCCAGATTGGCTATATGATGCAGAGAATGGCACAACACGAGAAATGAATGGTGCAGCACCAGTTGATGACATAGCTGGCAAGATGAGTGAGCTATCTGTCAACCAAGCTTGAGCTGCTGCATATTTTTCATAACGAACATTCAAGTCGCTTGTTTCTTTAGCAGCTTCATCAACTAGCTTATCGTATTCTTTCAAACCAACTTGAGCTGCTGCAGCATTATCTGCACCTTCGTAACCCATGTATGTTTTTGTTTGTTCAGTATTCGTTGTTTTCAAGATATCAAGGTAAGTTGATGGATCTTCATAGTCAGGGTTCCATCCAACGGCACCTGAGAGATCCCAGTCTTCTGCTGCTGCATTCGCCGCATAGTAGGTAATATTATTAAACTCATCTTTAGAAACTTGTTGGATATCAATAACTACGTTGCCTTCACCAAGCACTGTTTCAACGGATTGTTTGAAGGATTGAATACGTGCGATATAGTTTTTAGCTGTTTGGTCTACTGGAACATCCAAATGGATAGGGAATTTTACACCTTCTGCTTCCAATGCTGTTTTGGCTTTGGCAAATTCAGCTTTGGCTTTATCGGCGTTGAAGAGTCCATCTTGACCATCCGCAAAGCTTACATTCTTCCATTCATCGCCATAAGCTGCCATCTTATCAGTCACCAAGTCACCGAAAGTTTTTTCGCCAGCAGAGACAAAGTCAGGTTTTACAAAGAGGTTACGAACGGCACGAGGAGCACCTTCTTTACCATTTACTTGAGCTGAGTAAGACGTACGGTCAAAGGCAAAGTTCAAGGCTTGACGGAAGTCCTTGTTAAGAAGGGCTTTCTTAGTAGAAGTCTTCTCTTCATCAGTTGTCTTAGAAGTGTATTTGTAACCTTGGCGGTCAATATTCACACCCAAACCACCAATACCAGGTCCTGATGGAGTGTAGAAGATATTTTCCTTGTAGGTTTCTTCTACCTTAGAGTAGTTTGAACTTGTTGGGAAGAGACGGGCATAGCTATAGGCTCCACTTGTAAAGTTACGCTCAATGGACTCTTGGTCTGAACCATCATAAAAAGCAAGGGTTACTTTATCGAGATGAACATTGTCTTTGTCCCAGTATTGCTCATTCTTAGCGAACTCGATAGAAGACTTAGCAGTCAAACCTTTCAGCAAAAATGGTCCATTGTAAAGCAATGATGTAGGGTCAGTCGCTTTAGCAAAGTCAGATCCTTTTGATTTTTCAAATTCTTCGTTCAATGGCCAGAAGATTGCGTAGGCCATCTTAGAGTTCCAGTATGGTTCTGGTTGGTTCAAAGTATACTCAAGAGTATAATCATCAACTGCTTTCACACCTACTGAAGAAAAGTCTTTATTGTTTCCAGCTTTATAGTCGGCTAGACCTTTAACTGAATCTTCTGCTAAATAAAGTGCTTCTGACTTGTTATCAGCTGCGTGTTTCAAGCCATTTACGAAGTCTTTCGCTGTCACTTCAGCATACTCTTCGCCATCTGATGTCATCCATTTGACACCTTTACGAATCTTGTAGGTATAAGTCAACCCATCTTTTGAGACTGACCAGTCTTCTGCAACCGCAGGAGTCAAATTCCCATATTTATCATTTGTAAAGAGACCATCGATACCATTTGAAGTGGCAATTTTGGTACTTTGTTTCCCTGAAATGAGGTAATCCAATGTTTCTGGGTCAGCTGAATAAACATAACCATAGGATTTTGGAGCTGTTGAATCAGATGATTTTGAAGAACCACAAGCAGCGAGAACGCCAGTTGCCAGCAAAGCAATCCCTGCTGTAATAAATACTCTACTTTTTTTCATGTATGTAACTCCTCTTAAAAAATTTAGGCTTATTGCCAATTATACCATAGATTTCTCAAAAAGTAAACGAATTTTCAGAATATTTAGGCGTGTAACCACAAAAAACTTTCATTTATCAAATTTCTTTATTCTTTGTTTGCTATCTATAGAATCAAAAGGGAAGTTAAGGCTCTATAAAGCCTGATTTTCAGATTTTCTCTCCCCATTTTTCCATCCAATCAGAAAGGGTAATATTCTAAATTGGATTTTAGAATAAGAAACTATTGACGTAGAATCATTTTCAAGGTATAATATTAAACGTTGAGGCGGTATAGCCAAGTGGTAAGGCACGGCTCTGCAAAAGCTTGATCGTCGGTTCAAATCCGTCTACCGCCTTTCAATACCTGAATTAACAGGAATTAACCAAATGAAAAGCCCGTAAAATCGGGCTTTTTTGTT
>CAUVUZ010000054.1:0-9595 GCA_963555095.1 uncultured Streptococcus sp.
GCTATCTGGAACAATGGCCCTGCATTTTCAGAGGAGATGCTGCTGGGAGCGGAACGGCTCTTTTATCAGAGTGACCAAAGCCGCAATTCAGCTAATCCCCATCATGGAATCGGCTTAGCCTTTTCTAAACAGGTAGCTCTCTTGCACGGTGGTCGTCTGACCCTGCTCAATCTAGACCAAGGAGGAGCCTCTGTCGAGTTGACAATTTCATTGAAATAAATGAGGATGGAAAATCATAAAAACGCATAATACCAAGTGTCCAAAAGACTTGATATTATGCGTTTGATTTTTTTATTATGTAAAGATTTACTGGATTTTTCTCTCGAATTGAGTTTTTGTCCAGCCTTGTTTATTTATTTCCGATACAAGCGGTCGTATTGGTAATAAGGGTCAAAGGTAACGTTGATACCCAATTTGCGAAGGACATTCTTGTCTTCATCGGTCAAAATGATGGTTGAGTGGGCTTCGCTTCCTTTGAGATTACCAAGTTCCTCCATGGCACGCGCAGCATCAGGATTTTCCATAGCTGTGATTGCAAGTGCAATCAAAATTTCATTTGAGTGGAGGCGAGGATTGCGACTACCGAGATGATTGATTTTAAGACCTTGAATTGGTTTGACGACTTCAGGCTCGATTAGTTTCACTTCCTTAGCAATGTCAGCTGATTTCTTAATAGCGTTGATCAAGGCAGCAGCTGTAGGGCCAAAGAGCTCTGAGTTTTTACCAGTTACGATTTCCCCATTTGGCAATTCGAGAGCTAGGGCAGGGCCACCAGTTTCTTCTGCTTTTTGGCGTGCAGTAACAGCAACCTTACGGTCTGCAGGTGTGATACCGAGGTCGTTCATGAGAAGTTCAATTTTCTTGACAGCAGTTTCGCCGACTTTTTCAGCTTTAAAGTCAAGAACGGTCTGATAGTAGCGACGGATGATTTCTTGTTTTGAAGCTTCGATAGCAGCCTCATTATCTGTAATAGCGAAGCCAACCATATTGACACCCATGTCTGTTGGTGAAGCGTATGGAGATTCACCGAGAATGCGTTCCAACATACGTTTGAGTACTGGGAAGATTTCAATATCACGGTTGTAGTTGACAGTGGTTTCTCCGTAGGTTTGGAGATGGAAAGGGTCAATCATATTGACATCATCAAGGTCCGCGGTTGCAGCCTCGTAGGCCAAGTTGACTGGGTGATGAAGGGGAAGATTCCAAACTGGAAATGTTTCAAACTTAGCGTAACCAGACTTGATGCCATTAAGTTGGTCATGGTACATATTGGACATACAAGTGGCCAATTTTCCAGAACCAGGTCCAGGAGCAGTTACAACAATCAAGTTGCGACTAGTTTTGATGTAGTCGTTTTTCCCCATACCTTCTGGAGAAATGATGTGGTCCATATCAGTCGGGTATCCTTTGATTGGATAATGAAGATAGGAATCAATCCCGTTTTTATCTAACTGGTTGCGGAAGGCATCTGCAGCGGGTTGTCCAGCGTACTGTGTGATGACAACGGAGCCAACAAAAATTCCCAGCTCATTGAATTTGTCAATCAAACGAAGAACTTCTTGGTCATAAGAAATGCCTAGGTCGCCACGCGCTTTGGAATGCTCGATATTGCTAGCATTAATGGCGATCACGACCTCAACCTGCTCTTTCAATTCTTGCAAGAGCTTGATTTTATTGTCAGGCTCATAACCAGGAAGTACACGAGCAGCGTGGAAATCTTCTAACATTTTGCCGCCAAACTCCAAATACAGCTTGCCGTCAAATTGGTTGATGCGCTCCAAAATGTGGTCGCGCTGTAGATTCAAATATTGTTCAGAACTAAAAGCTTGTTTTTTCATTTTTTTACCTCTGACCTCTATTATAATAAAAAATTGGAAGTTAGGAAACTATGGAGTTAAAAAAGGAATCAAAAAGATTAGGCAAACGCTTGCACTAAGTTTAAAAAAGCGCTATCATAGACTATGGATTATTAAAATAATGAGGTAAGAAGATGCAAGAAAAATGGTGGCACAATGCCGTAGTCTATCAAGTCTATCCTAAGAGCTTTATGGACAGCAACGGAGACGGAATTGGCGATTTGCCAGGAATTACGAGTAAGTTAGACTATCTAGCCAAGTTAGGAATCACAGCGATTTGGCTTTCTCCCGTTTATGACAGTCCTATGGATGATAATGGCTATGATATTGCTGATTATCAAGCAATTGCAGCTATTTTCGGGACCATGGAGGATATGGATGAACTTATCGAAGAAGCTAAGAAGCGTGATATTCGAATTATCATGGACTTGGTGGTCAATCATACCTCGGATGAACACGTCTGGTTTGTCGAGGCCTGTGAAAATCCTGATAGCCCTGAGCGAGACTACTATATCTGGCGGGATGAGCCAAACGATTTGGAGTCTATCTTTAGTGGGTCTGCTTGGGAATACGATGAAAATTCAGGTCAATACTATCTCCACTTTTTCAGCAAGAAACAGCCTGATCTCAACTGGGAGAATGAAAAACTGCGCCAGAAAATTTATGAGATGATGAACTTCTGGATTGATAAAGGTATTGGTGGTTTCCGTATGGATGTCATTGACATGATTGGGAAAATTCCTGACAAGAAGGTAGTGAATAATGGTCCTATGCTCCACCCTTATCTCAAGGAGATGAACCAAGCCACCTTTGGCGATAAGGAACTTTTGACAGTGGGAGAGACTTGGGGGGCAACGCCAGAAATCGCTAAACTTTACTCTGATCCAAAGGGGCAAGAGTTGTCTATGGTCTTCCAGTTTGAGCATATTTGTCTTCAGTATCAGGAAGGGCAACCTAAGTGGCACTATCAAAAAGAGCTGAATATCAGTAAGTTAAAAGAGATTTTCAACAAATGGCAGACAGAATTAGGAGTTGAGGACGGTTGGAATTCGCTCTTCTGGAACAATCATGACCTCCCTCGTATTGTCTCTATCTGGGGAAATGACCAAGAATACCGTGAAAAATCCGCCAAAGCCTTTGCAATCTTGCTTCATCTCATGAGAGGGACACCTTATATTTACCAAGGTGAGGAGATTGGGATGACAAACTATCCGTTTGAAACACTGGATCAAGTAGAAGATATTGAATCCCTCAACTATGCGCGTGAAGCTCTTGAAAAAGGTGTTCCGCTAGAGGAAATTATGGACAGTATCCGTGTCATCGGTCGTGATAATGCCCGTACCCCGATGCAGTGGGATGAGAGCAAAAACGCTGGTTTCTCAACTGGTCAACCTTGGTTGGCAGTTAATCCAAACTATCAAGCAATCAACGTTCAAGAAGCACTGGCAAATCCAGAATCTATTTTCTATACTTATCAAAAACTCGTTCAAATCCGTAAGGAGAATAGCTGGCTGATTCGAGCTGACTTTGAATTGCTTGATACAGCTGATAAGGTCTTTGCTTATATCCGTAAGGACGGTGACCGTCGCTTCCTAGTCGTGGCCAACTTGTCCAATGAAAAACAAAACTTTTCAGTAGAAGGAAAAGTTAAATCTGTCTTGATTGAAAACACTGTGGCTCAAGAAGCAGTTGAGAAACAGACCTTGGCTCCATGGGATGCCTTCTGTGTGGAAATGACTGACTAAAATGAGCGAACCTCAAGCTTTTGAAGCTTGAGGTTTTTTACTAAAAATTGTATAGAAAAATCTTTAAAAAATATTTGTTAGAATTTTCTAAAAAATTATCCGAAAGTCCTTGCTTTTATGAAAAAATAGGGTATAATGGTGAAAATACTATCTTTAAGGAGATTACTTATGAAATCGAAAAAGTGGCTCTTAGGAGCAGGTGCTGTTTTGAGTGCAGCCCTACTGTTAACTGCTTGTGGGCAAAGTGAAAAGAAGGCTGATGCTCCCAAAACGTTCTCTTATGTCTACGCTATGGACCCATCTTCTTTGGACTATAGTGTGACGAGCAAGAGCTCAACCTCTGACGTTATAGCCAACGTTGTCGATGGCCTTTTGGAAAATGATAAGTATGGGAACTTAATTCCATCACTTGCAGAAGACTGGTCTGTTTCAAAGGATGGTTTGACTTACACCTACAAACTTCGTAAAGGTGTAAAATGGTATACTTCTGATGGAGAAGAGTATGCTGAAGTTAAGGCCCAGGACTTTGTTACTGGTCTGAAACACGCAGCTGACGGCAAATCAGACGGCCTCTCTCTCCTTCAAGATTCTATTAAAGGCTTGGCGGAGTATGTCAGTGGTGAGAGCAATGATTTCTCTACAGTAGGAGTCAAGGCTGTTGACGATTACACAGTTGAATACACGCTCAACAAACCAGAAAGTTTTTGGAACTCTAAAGTTACAACTGCAACCATGCTTCCAGTTAATGAAGAATTCTTGAATTCTAAAGGGAGCGACTACGGTACACCAACACCATCAAGTATTCTTTATAACGGTCCTTACTTTTTGAAATCATTGACTTCAAAATCAGTCATCGAGTATGAAAAGAATCCAAACTACTGGGACAAGGACAATGTTAAGATTGACAACATCAAACTAACTTTCTACGATGGATCTGACCAAGAATCTTTGATTCGCAGCTTTACACAAGGTGCTTATACAACAGCCCGTCTCTTCCCAACAAGCTCAAACTTTGAGTCAACTAAGAAAGAGTACGGCGATAAGATTGTCTACAGTCCACAAGAAGCGACAAGCTACTACCTCACGGTTAACGTAAACCGCCAGTCTTACAATAAAACAGCCAAGACTGACGAGGCTCAAAAAACTTCAACGAAAGAAGCTCTTCTTAACAAGAACTTCCGTCAGGCGCTGAACTTTGCCCTTGACCGTCACTCTTACACTGCTCAGTTGAATGGTGAAGAAGGTGCGGACAAGATTATCCGTAACAGCCTAGTGCCTCATGACTACGTTCAAGTAGGTGAAAAAACCTTTGGAGAGTTGGCTCAGGCAGAGCTCGTTTCTTATGGTGACAAGTGGAAAGATGTAGCCCTTACAGATGGCAAGGATACGATTTACAGTCCTGAAAAAGCCAAAGCAGCCTTTGCAAAGGCTAAGGCAGAATTGCAGAGCAAGGGAGTTACCTTCCCAATCCATTTGGATATCCCGGTTGAGCAAACAGATGTAATCGCGGTTCAACAAACTAACTCACTCAAGCAGTCTATCGAATCAACACTTGGTACTGAAAATGTTATTGTCGATGTTCTTCAAATGACCGATAATGAAAAAATGAGCATTACGTCTCAAGCCAAGGTGCCGTCCCAAAAAGACTATGACTTGAACGGAACTGGTTGGGGACCAGACTATCAAGACCCAGCCACCTACCTCAACATTCTTGATGCTAAGAAGGGTTCTGCCCTTAAACACTTGGGAATTACTCGCGGAAAAGATTCAGAAGTGATGGCTCAAGTTGGACTGGACGAATACAAGAAACTCTTGGATGATGCTGCAGCTGAAACTAGCGACCTTAATAAGCGTTATGAAAAATACGCTAAAGCTCAAGCTTGGGTATCGGATAGTTCACTTTTAATCCCAGTTGCTTCTTCAGGTGGTTCTCCAACGGTTAGCCGTACTGTACCATTTACAAAAGCTTACTCTCAAGTCGGGATCAAGGGAGACCCATTTGTGTTCAAAGGTTTGGAGTTGCAAAATGACGTTGTGACTGCAAAAGAATACGAAGAAGCCTTCAAGAAATGGCAACAAGAAAAAATCGAGACAAATGCCAAATACCAAAAAGAACTTGAAAAACACGTCAAGTAATCTATAAATAGACAAGGAAGTTGCAGGAAACTGTGCTTCCTTTTTGTTTTGAGACACCAGTTGTCATAAAAGCAGCAACTTTACATTTTTGAATAAATTTGATAAAATATGGTTATGTTATAAAAAGTGACATAAAGGAGTGAATGATGATCAAAATGAAAAAAAGACTAATCGGGACAGGTCTTGTCTTAGCGACAGGTATTTTGCTCTCGTCATGTGGACAGTCCAATACAGATACTAGCACTTATTCATCAACATTTAGTGCAAATCCGACAACTTTTAACTATCTTCTAGATTATTATGCGGATAACACTGCCGTTATTACCAATCTCGTAGATGGTTTGTTAGAAAATGACAGCTATGGGAACCTCGTACCTGCTCTTGCAGAGGATTGGTCAGTTTCAGCAGATGGTTTGACCTATACCTACAAGCTTAGAAAAGATGCCAAGTGGTATACAGCTGATGGTGAGGAATATGCTTCAGTCAAAGCTCAGGATTTTGTCACTGGGATCAAATATGCAGCTGACAACAAGGGGCAAGCCATGGATCTGATCCAAAATTCAATCAAGGGATTGAATGACTATGTGACGGGTGTGACTAATGACTTTTCAACTGTTGGTGTCAAAGCCTTGGATGACTATACGGTTGAGTACACTTTGACACGACCAGAACCTTATTGGAACTCTAAGACAACCAATAGTATCCTTTTCCCAGTCAACGAAGAGTTTTTGAAATCAAAAGATAAAGACTTTGGTACCTTGACACCAGACAGCATCCTTTATAACGGTCCCTATCTGTTAAAAGATTTCACATCAAAATCTTCGATCGAATATGTGAAGAATCCACACTATTATGACCATGATAAAGTAACCATTGAAAAAGTTAAGTTAGCCTACTTTGATGGGTCAGATCAGGAGATGACCATTCGAAACTTTGAAAGTGGTGCTTACTCGATTGCAGGAGTCTATCCAAATAGTTCGAACTATGCTAAGACAAAAGAAAAATACCAAGACAATATCGTCTATAGTTTACAAGACAAGACATCTTGGTACTTTAACTTTAACGTCAACCGCAAAACCTATAATCATACCGCTAAAACAACGGATGAACAAAAGAAATCAGCTCAAACAGCTATCTTAAATAAAAATTTCCGTCAGGCTATCAACTTTGGTATTGATCGAATAGCCTACTCTGCTCAATCTAACGGTGAAGAAGCAGCGAGCAAAACCCTTCGTAATACTCTAGTTCCTCCAACATTTGTCCAGGTGGGAGATAAGACCTTTGGAGAAGTAACAGCTTCTAAGCTTGTGAACTACGGAACTGAGTGGTCAGGTATCAATTTGGCAGATGCTCAAGATGCTTACTTCAACAAGGAAAAGGCCCAAGCAAAATTTGCGGAAGCTAAAAAGGAATTGGAAGCCCAAGGTGTGACTTTCCCAATCCATTTGGATGTCCCTGTTGATCAGACGAATAAAAATGCGGTCTCTGGTATGAACTCGGTTAAACAAACCCTTGAAACAGTACTAGGTTCTGACAATATCGTCATTGATGTTCAACAGCTTTCTACAGATGACTTTGGAAATGTTGCCTTCCTAGCACCAAATCCAGCAGCTCGTGACTACGACCTAAACTTTGATGGTTGGGTTGGTGATTACCAGGATCCATCAACTTATCTAGATCCCTTCAATGCTGAAACTGGCTTCTATCTCAAGATTTTTGGTCTTGATGCCAAGGAAGACCAAGAGCTCATTAAAAGTTTGGGGCTCGATACCTATACACAACTCCTGAAAGAAGCCGATGCTGAGAACAAAGATGTCGCTAAGCGTTATGAAAAATACGCTGAAGCGCAAGCTTGGATGATTGACAATTCTCTAGTCATGTCTGCTATGTCAAATGGTGGTACAGCCTCTGTAACCAAAGTAACTCCGTTTACACGTGCCTACTCTCTAGTGGGAATAAAGGGTGACGGAAATAATTATAAGTACATGAGATTACAAAAAGACCCTGTTACCAAGAAACAATTTGACGAAGCCAAGGCTAAGTGGGAAGCAGAAAGTAAAAAAGCTATCGAAAAGAGCCAAAAAGAGTTTGAAAACCACGTAAAATAAGATTACAGACAAGGTTGCCCCTGAGCGCCTTGTCTTTTTGTGTAGAATGGCATTCGGAACTTTGCCCATATTTTAGAGCAACTCAAGAGAACAAAAACGAATGAAAACGCTGAAAATAGCAAGGATGGATGGAATTTCCATCATGATTGTGATATAATATTTATAACTATTAACGTGTATAGGGGATTATCATGAGTAGACGTTCAAAGAGAGCTCGTTTAGGGAATGTAAAACGAAATATTAATATAGTTTTAGCAACCATTTATTTGTTATTGAGTGGTTTTTTGTTGTTCTTAATTTTCAAACATAATATCCTAGCTTTTCGATACCTCAATATCCTTACGGCGGTTCTTATTCTCGTTTCTGCTGTAATTGCAATCCTCCTGATAGTGTATAAAAAAGCCGAGAAGTTTACGGTTTTCTTTTTGACACTTGCTATCGTAGTTAGCTCGGTTTCTCTCTATGCTTTGCAACAGTTTGTCGGTTTTACCAATCATATCAATGCGACCTCAAACTACTCAGAGTATTCGATGAGTGTGGTCGTTTTGAAAGATAGTGAAATCAATAATGTGACCCAGTTGGATAGTGTAACAGGTCCAACTGAAACAGATAATGATAATATCCAAAAGTTGGTGGCGGATATTAAGACGACACAGAGTAAAGACTTGACAGTTGAACAGAGTGCTTCTTATCTAGCAGCTTATAAGAGTCTGCTTTCTGGCGAAACGAAAGCAATTGTCTTAAATAGTGTCTTTGAAAATATCATTGAAGCAGAGTATCCAGATTATGCTTCAAAAATCAAAAAAATCTATACAAAACAATTAACTAAGGATGTTGCGGCACCAAAGGTATCGAAGAATAAAGCTTTCAATATTTATGTGAGTGGTATTGATACCTATGGTCCGATTAGTTCCGTTTCGCGTTCAGATGTGAATATTCTAATGACTGTGAACCGAGATACCAAGAAAATCCTTCTGACTACAACGCCTCGAGATTCCTATGTTCCGATTGCGGATGGGGGAAATAATCAAAAGGATAAATTGACCCACGCTGGTATTTATGGAGTGGACTCGTCGATTCATACTTTGGAAAATCTCTATGGTGTGGATATTAACTACTATGTGCGCTTAAACTTTACCTCTTTCTTGAAGTTAATTGACCTTTTAGGTGGAATTGATGTCTATAATGATCAGGAGTTTACAGCACATACTAACGGGAAGTATTATCCTGTTGGGAATGTTCATTTAGACTCTGAGCAGGCTCTTGGTTTTGTCCGTGAGCGCTACTCTCTAGCAGATGGAGATCGAGATCGTGGTCGGAACCAACAAAAGGTTATTGTAGCTATTATTCAGAAGTTGACGTCAACTGAGGGTTTAAAAAACTACGATAACATCATCAAGGGATTGCAAGATTCTCTTCAGACCAATATGCCTTTGGAAACCATGATGGATCTGGTTAATACTCAATTGGAGAGTGGTGGGAGCTACAAAGTCAACTCTCAAGACTTGAAGGGAACTGGACGCACGGATCTTCCTTCATACGCTATGCCAGATAGTAACCTCTACATGATGGAAATCGATGAAAGTAGTTTGGCCGCTGCGAAAGCTGCTATCAAGGATGTGATGGAGGGCAAGTAGCATGATAGATATCCATTCGCACATCGTTTTTGATGTGGACGATGGTCCAAAGTCGATAGAGGAAAGTAAAAAACTTCTTAGAGAGGCCTATAGTCAAGGAGTGAGAACAATTG
>CAUVUZ010000055.1:0-9090 GCA_963555095.1 uncultured Streptococcus sp.
AAGACTGCCTATGGATTTGTAAAGGGCTACGAGAGAGACTATGGGAAGTTTTATCGTGATGCAGAGGTGGAACGCCTCGCTCAAGGTGCTGCTGGTGTCAAGCGGACTACAGGACAACACCCGGGAGGAATCGTTGTTATTCCGAACTATATGGATGTCTACGACTTTACGCCTGTCCAGTATCCAGCAGATGATGTGACGGCTGAATGGCAAACGACTCATTTTAACTTCCATGATATCGATGAGAATGTCCTCAAACTCGATGTGCTGGGGCATGATGATCCGACCATGATTCGGAAATTACAGGACTTGTCTGGGATTGACCCTAATGAAATTCCTATGGATGATGAAGGTGTCATGGCCCTCTTTTCTGGAACGGAAGTTTTAGGTGTGACACCTGAGCAAATCGGTACGCCGACGGGCATGTTAGGAATTCCAGAATTTGGAACCAACTTTGTACGTGGGATGGTCGATGAAACGCATCCAACGACCTTTGCGGAATTGCTTCAGTTGTCTGGATTATCCCACGGTACCGATGTGTGGTTGGGAAATGCCCAGGATTTGATCAAGCAAGGGATTGCGGACCTATCAACCGTTATCGGTTGTCGGGACGACATCATGGTTTACCTCATGCATGCGGGTCTCGAACCTAAGATGGCCTTTACCATCATGGAACGGGTGCGTAAAGGTTTGTGGCTGAAGATTTCCGAAGAGGAGCGAAATGGCTACATCGAGGCTATGAAGGCTAATAAGGTACCAGAGTGGTATATCGAATCCTGTGGGAAAATCAAGTATATGTTCCCTAAGGCCCATGCGGCAGCCTACGTTATGATGGCCTTGCGTGTAGCCTACTTCAAGGTTCACCATCCGATTTATTATTACTGTGCTTACTTCTCTATCCGCGCCAAGGCCTTTGATATCAAGACCATGGGTGCCGGCTTGGATGCCATCAAGCGTAGAATGGAAGAGATCGCTGAAAAACGGAAGAATAATGATGCCTCTAATGTGGAAATTGACCTCTATACAACTCTTGAGATTGTCAATGAAATGTGGGAACGTGGCTTTAAGTTTGGCAAGTTGGACCTCTATCGTAGTGATGCGACTGAATTCATCATCGACGGAGATACTCTTATCCCACCATTTGTAGCAATGGATGGTCTGGGAGAGAACGTTGCTAAGCAGTTGGTGCGTGCGCGTGAAGAGGGTGAGTTCCTCTCAAAAACAGAACTGCGCAAACGTGGTGGACTCTCATCAACCTTGGTTGAAAAGATGGATGAAATGGGGATTCTTGGCAATATGCCAGAGGACAACCAGTTGAGTTTGTTTGATGAGTTGTTTTAAAGAAGGCAGATTAGCCTCAATTTTATAGAGATGTTTGATAATAAAAAAATAACAGGACATCAGATAATCCTGTTATTTTTTAAATGTAAGCATAAATATACAATGGTTATAGATTATTAATCTTCTAAGGTTATCTCATCTTCTATTAAAGACTCTATCAGTTTTTGCTTGTAATGAGTGAGGGAAAGTATTTTTTGGCCTACCCAAGATTTTTTAAATAAGTCCAATAATTCTTTATTTTCAATGAGGTCTTCTGGCTCGATAGTTTTTCCATTTAAATCGTTATCTTTGCAAAATGATATTAGGGGATTATTATCTATTGTAGTATGGTATGATGTATAGTAAATACTATTGTCAAAAAAATAATTAATAAAATTCTCGAGGTTATCTTTGGGGTGTACGAATCCTAAACTAAAAGATGTGTTTCTAGAAGCAGAACTAACAATAATTTTTACTGGAAAATTGAGAATGTAATATTCAAATAAGTCTTCTTCATCAGATTTAGATTCTTCAAATTTACCTAATAAAGGAATTAAAATATTATTATTAAAGCGTAGGGTACTCATGTCCTCTAACATAGGGAATACTGAATCTGCACTAGTTCGAAACTTTCCTGATTCTATTAGGTGAAAGCTGTAGTCTCGCATCTTACAGTCTGTCTGTATATTTAGAAAATAAGCAACAAAATATTCTTGGAAGGAACGATGGGAGAACTTATATCTGTTTCCTTCTTTGTATAGTACACATAGGCAGTTTTCTAAATCGTGGATAAAATTGTCTAAATTGAGAACGCTTTGAATTCGAGAAGGAAATTTTTTAAAAATGTCTTTAATCTCTGGGAAAGTAAACTCTGTTTTTGCTTTTTGGTATGTTAGAAAACAGAAGATTGCAAAATATTCTTTAAAAGTATCTGAACTTAAATCTGATAGCATTTTTCGTCGATAACTTTTCGTAGCATCGTGCTTCGAGAGCATGGTATCAAAGGCTTGATAGTAGAATAGATGTAATTTTTGTGGAATTTCTGCATAGTCATTGTAAGTGGAGAGCATAATATTTAGTAACAGAGGGTTTGAAGCAAAGGATTCATGTCTATCATATAAACCACTCTCTAGATCGCAAATAAATTTATTTTTGAGTTCCTCATCGGGATATTCAATTTTTGTAATAAGACTTATAGCTTGTTCCTTAGTAAAAGGAACAGCTTTTAAAACTGTGAAACGTTGAAATTCAATGAATTCGGATTCGCTATAAGGTCTGGAAGAAAGGATATAATGGTTTTCAGGATATTTGTCACAAAAATCATTTAACTTCTTGAAAAATTCTTTTTGGTTTTCGCTATACAATTCATCATAGCCATCCAATAGGAATAGAAAGCATCCAGATTGAAGTGCATAATCTAAATATTCTTCTTGAAATGTATTGTGAAATTGATTTAGTTTTTTTAACAGTAATTTTTCAAGGTCTAAATGCTCCTCATCATTGAAATCTTTTAATTCAATAAAAATAGGAATATAGTCTTTTAATTCTAATTCGCTTAGAAAAAGGTGTTTCATGAGAGTAGATTTACCAATTCCACCAGAACCTTCAATGATTAAAAATTTTGAGATATCAGTTAGTACTTTTGTTTCAGTGGGCTTGATGATGTCTGAACCTTTTTCTAAAAAAGGAACTTCAAAAAAATCATACAGTCTTTTGGGCTCAATTCCGTAGATAATCGTTTTGATTTTACTGTATTTTTCATAAGATTTTGTCAAATAAGATTGGAATGGAATTTCTAAATTAATTTTTGCCTCATTGTAGAGCGTTTTAAATTTGTCAGTTGTTTTGGAAATAATAGGTGAAAAGTATTTATCCAGAATAGCACTAGTAACTTGTTTTGCAATTTCATTGTTAAAGTTTTCGTCCATTATCTTTTTGCTCCTGTGGATTTTTTAGTGTATATCTATAGAATATCACCTCATCTTTTTTATGTCAATATATTTGAAGAGGGAATCTCATTCTATATGTCTATTGAAGGTGTTGTATGTCTGTTGTATGTGTTTTGTATTTACATCGCTTGCCATTTTTGTTAAAATAATAGATAGAAAGAGGGTGAAAATATGTCAAAGACGAGCATGAGCATCCGTTTGGATAGTGAGGTCAAGGAGCAGGCTCAACAGGTGTTTAATAATCTGGGGATGGATATGACAACGGCTATCAATATTTTCCTTCGTCAGGCTATTCAATATCAGGGTTTGCCTTTTGATGTTAGGCTAGACGAGCATCGGAAGTTACTTGAGGTATTAACGGATTTAAATCAAAATCGTAATATGAGCCAATCTTTTGAATCAGTCTCTGACTTGATGGAGGACTTGCGTGCTTAAGATTCGTTATCATAAACAGTTTAAAAAAGATTTTAAGTTGGCTATGAAGCGTGGTTTGAGGGCAGAATTATTAGAAGAAGTTTTGAATTTTCTGGTTCGAGAAAAAGAACTTCCTGACAAATATCGAGATCATCAACTGGCAGCATCCAAGCACTTTCAAGGAGTTCGTGAGTGTCATATCCAACCAGATTGGCTTTTGGTCTATAAAGTAGACAAGTCGGAATTGATTTTAAACTTGCTGAGGACAGGCAGTCATAGCGATTTATTTTAATAAATTTTAAGGAGTTCAAGATGAAACTTAGAATCTTTGCGGAAGATAAACCAGCTGAAAAGGTTTTTGACTATCAGCTAGAGCTGGCAGATGAAACAATTATTCTATCGACAGCGCTCTTGTCTGGTGCCATTGCTTTAGCAGGATTATTTTCTGCTTTGAAGGAAAAATAACAAAAGAAAAGGAAGAATAGAATGGTTTTACCAAATTTTAAAGAAAATCTAGAAAAATATGCAAAATTGTTGGTTGCGAATGGAATTAACGTGCAACCTGGGCACACTTTGGCTCTTTCTATCGATGTAGAGCAACGTGAGTTGGCACATTTGATCGTGAAAGAAGCTTATGCCTTGGGTGCGCATGAGGTTATCGTTCAGTGGACCGATGATGTGATCAACCGTGAGAAATTCCTCCACGCGCCGATGGAGCGTCTGGACAATGTGCCAGAATACAAGATTGCTGAGATGAACTACCTTCTTGAAAACAAAGCAAGTCGTCTCGGTGTCCGTTCTTCTGACCCAGGTGCCTTGAACGGAGTGGACGCTGATAAGCTTTCAGCTTCTGCTAAAGCGATGGGACTCGCTATGAAGCCAATGCGTATCGCAACGCAATCCAACAAGGTTAGCTGGACTGTGGCAGCTGCTGCTGGACTTGAGTGGGCTAAGAAGGTCTTTCCAAATGCTGCGAGCGATGAAGAAGCAGTTGATCTCCTTTGGGATCAGATCTTCAAAACTTGCCGTGTCTACGAAGAAGATCCTGTTAAGGCTTGGGAAGAGCATGCAGCCATCCTTAAGAGCAAGGCAGAAATGCTTAATAAAGAGCAATTTTCAGCCCTTCATTACACAGCGCCAGGGACAGATTTGACTCTTGGCTTGCCAAAGAATCACGTTTGGGAATCAGCTGGTGCTATCAATGCACAGGGCGAAGGATTCTTGCCAAATATGCCGACAGAAGAAGTCTTTACGGCCCCTGACTTCCGTCGTGCAGATGGTTATGTAACTTCTACAAAACCACTTAGCTATAACGGCAATATCATCGAAGGGATTAAAGTAACCTTCAAGGATGGTCAAATCGTGGATATTTCAGCTGAGAAGGGTGATCAGGTCATGAAAGACCTTGTCTTTGAAAATGCGGGCGCGCGTGCCTTAGGTGAATGTGCCTTGGTACCAGATCCAAGTCCAATTTCTCAATCAGGCATTACCTTCTTCAACACCCTTTTCGATGAGAATGCTTCAAACCACTTGGCTATCGGTGCAGCCTATGCGACTAGCGTCGTTGGTGGCGCAGAGATGAGCGAAGAAGAACTTGAAGCTGCGGGACTTAACCGTTCAGATGTTCACGTGGACTTTATGATTGGTTCTAATCAGATGGATATCGATGGTATCCGTGAGGATGGAACACGCGTACCCCTTTTCCGCAATGGAGATTGGGCAATTTAAGGAGTTACAATGCTAGGAAGTATGTTTGTTGGTCTCCTAGTGGGACTCTTGGCAGGTGCTTTGACCAATCGCGGAGAAAGTATGGGATGCTTTGGGAAGATGTTTCTCGGCTGGATTGGTGCCTTTCTGGGGCATCTGCTCTTTGGAACTTGGGGACCAATTTTAGCGGGAACAGCTGTTATTCCTGCCGTTTTGGGAGCCATGCTTGTCTTAGCTATCTTCTGGAGACGAGGAAGTTAAGTTCCTAAATCTGAAACGAAAAGGAGGTTGGTCATTGAGCCAGCCTCCTTTTGAGTATGATATAATAGTTCTATGAGATTAGATAAATTTTTAGTTGCCTGCGCTGTAGGGAGTCGAACTGAGGTCAAAAACTTGCTCAAGGCTGGGCGCGTGACGGTAAATGGTAAAAAAGAAAAGTCAGCTAAATTGCAGATTAATGAAGAAAGAGATGAGATTCGCTTTGATGGACAAGTGCTGGAGTATGAGGAGTTTGTCTACTACATGATGAACAAGCCCCAAGGCGTTATTTCGGCGACTGAGGATCCCAAACATAGAACGGTGTTGGACTTGTTGGATGATATTGCTCGGACCAAGGAAGTTTTCCCAGTAGGGCGCTTGGATATTGACACGCATGGTCTCCTACTCTTGACCAATGACGGCAAACTAGCTCATGCTCTTCTTTCACCAAAACGTCATGTGGATAAGACCTATCTGGCACAAGTCAAGGGTATGATGACCCAAGAAGATGTGGAGACATTTGCCAAGGGCATTCCTCTCAAAGACTTTACCTGTCAGCCGGCTAAGCTGGAGATTGTGTCGGTAGATTCAGTAAAGAATCAAAGTTTGGTTCGTGTGACCATTGCTGAAGGGAAGTTCCATCAGGTTAAGCGTATGGTGGCCTACTGTGGCAAGGAAGTAGTGGACCTACAGCGTTTGACTATGGGAACTCTGATTTTAGATGAGAACTTAGAACGAGGAGAATGGCGTCGCTTGACCAAGGAGGAGTTAGAAGTTCTCTTTGCAAGTATTGCTTAATTTGCTTTATATTAGAAAAAGGTGAGGGAGAATGTCCTTGCCTTTTTAAGTTTTTCGGTTGCTTCCTTTGTGAAAAGAGTTATAATAGACAGTAGAATAAAAGGAGGAATCTATGAACGCGATTCAAGAATCATTTACAGATAAACTATTTGCTAACTATGAAGCAAATGTCAAATACCAAGCGATTGAAAATGCTGCCAGCCACAACGGAATTTTTGCAGCCCTGGAACGTCGCCAAAGCCATGTAGACAATACACCTGTTTTCTCATTGGATTTGACCAAGGACAAGGTTACTAACCAGAAAGCGTCTGGTCGTTGCTGGATGTTTGCAGCTCTTAACACCTTCCGCCACAAACTCATCTCTCAATACAAACTGGAGAACTTTGAATTATCACAGGCCCACACTTTCTTCTGGGACAAGTATGAAAAATCTAACTGGTTCTTGGAGCAAGTCATTGCGACTGCGGACCAAGAATTGACGAGTCGCAAGGTTAGCTTTCTACTCCAAACACCTCAACAAGACGGTGGACAATGGGATATGGTTGTGGCTCTCTTTGAGAAATACGGTGTCGTTCCTAAGTCAGTTTACCCTGAGTCCGTTTCTTCTAGCAGCAGTCGTGAGCTCAATGCCATCCTTAACAAATTGCTTCGTCAAGATGCCCAAATCTTGCGTGACTTGCTCGCTTCTGGTGCGGACCAAGCGACTGTTCAAGCTAAGAAAGAAGACCTCTTGCAAGAAATCTTTAACTTCCTTGCTATGTCACTAGGTCTTCCACCGCGTAAATTTGACTTTGCTTATCGCGATAAGGATGATAACTACCAAAGCGAAAAGGGTATCACGCCACAGGAATTTTACAAGAAATATGTTGACCTTCCTCTAGAAGATTATGTTTCTGTTATCAACGCTCCAACTGCTGACAAGCCTTACGGTAAATCTTACACAGTTGAGATGTTGGGAAATGTGGTTGGTAGCCGTGCAGTTCGCTACGTCAACGTTTCAATGGAGCGCTTGAAAGAATTGGCGATTGCCCAAATGCAAACAGGTGAGACTGTTTGGTTTGGTTCAGATGTCGGCCAGCTCAGCAACCGCAAAGCAGGAATTCTTGCGACAGATGTTTATGACTTTGAATCAAGCATGGATATTCAACTCACTCAAGACAAAGCTGGACGTTTGGACTATAGCGAAAGCTTGATGACCCACGCCATGGTCTTGACAGGTGTGGACTTGGACGAAAATGGCAAGTCAACCAAGTGGAAAGTTGAAAACTCATGGGGAGATAAGGTCGGCGCAGATGGTTACTTTGTTGCCTCAGACGCTTGGATGGACGAATACACTTACCAAATCGTTGTCCGTAAGGAATTGCTGACAGCAGAAGAACAAGCTGCCTATGAAGCAGAACCAATCGTGTTAGCACCATGGGACCCAATGGGAGCCTTGGCAGAATAAAGCCATAGAAAAGAGGTTAGGGAAATCCTAGCTTCTTTTTAAGTCCTTCTTAAAGTGATGATAGATGATGCTTGTCAAGTGAGTTCTTCTTATTTTGAGTCTTTAAGTGACAGAGAAAAAGATATGTGTTACTATAGTAGTACAAAAGGATATCGGAGTAGAAATGAAGTATTTAAGTAGCCAAGACGTCAAGGATCGTCAACGAAACATCAGCGATATTAAACCTTACAAAACAACTAAGGAAATTGTCGTTTCAAATATTTTTACCTTCTTTAATGCCATGAATTTGGCTCTGGCGGTTCTGGTGGCCACAACCTTGCGATTTGAAAATATGCTCTTTTTAGGTGTGATTGCTATCAATACAGCCATTGGGATTTTCCAAGAAGTGCGTTCAAAAAATGCCTTAGAAAAGCTAAGTTTGCTTGGTAAAAGTAAGTACAAAGTCAACCGAGATGGTCAAACGATCGAGATTGATCCAGAGGACATCGTTCTGGGTGAGTACCTGCATCTCAATCTGGGTGATCAGGTGCCTGTCGATGCAGAAGTTCTTGAAGGGAATATTGAAGTTGATGAGTCCTTGCTGACTGGTGAGAGTGATTCAGTCTTTAAAACGGTTGGTGACCAGCTGATGAGCGGAAGCAATGTCGTCAGCGGCACGTGTCTGGTCACGGCGACGGCTGTGGGGCAGGATAGTTATATCAACAAACTCGCAAAATCCAGCAAGGAATTCAAAAAATACCCTTCTCAACTGCGTGATTACATGGATAAGATTTTAAAAATCGTCTCCATCTTGCTGGTGCCAGTTGCCATTCTGCTCTATGTCAGAGGTTTTAGTCTAGGACGGTCTTATGTTGAGATTGTCTTGGGAAGTTCAGGTGCCTTGGTCGGCATGATTCCAGAGGGTTTGATTCTACTAGTCAGTGTGTCTCTGGCGGTAGCGGCCATGAAGCTGGCGAAAAAGAAGGTTTTGGTGCAGGAACTATATTGTGTGGAAACCTTGGCGCGAGTAGATGTTCTTTGTTTTGATAAGACTGGGACCATCACGACTGGCAATATGAAAGTCCAAGAAATGGATGCTAATGTAGCAGAGAAACTGTCCTCTTATCTAGCCTATTTTGACGATGAAAATGCGACTTCACGGGCTCTGAAGACTTACTTAACCTGTGAGAAAAAGTGGGAAGTTCAAGAAGTCGGTGC
>CAUVUZ010000056.1:0-9020 GCA_963555095.1 uncultured Streptococcus sp.
TATTTATTAAAGAGGTAAAAACATGATTGAAGCAAGTAAATTAAAGGCTGGTATGACCTTTGAAACAGCTGACGGAAAATTGATCCGCGTTTTGGAAGCTAGCCACCACAAACCAGGTAAAGGAAACACAATCATGCGTATGAAATTGCGTGATGTCCGTACTGGTTCTACATTTGACACAAGCTACCGTCCAGAGGAAAAATTTGAACAAGCTATCATCGAGACTGTCCCAGCTCAATACTTGTACAAAATGGATGACACAGCATACTTCATGAATACAGAAACTTACGACCAATACGAAATTCCTGTAGTCAACGTTGAAAACGAATTGCTTTACATCCTTGAAAACTCTGATGTGAAGATCCAATTCTACGGAACTGAAGTGATTGGTGTTACCGTTCCTACTACTGTTGAATTGACAGTTGCAGAAACTCAACCATCTATCAAAGGTGCTACTGTTACAGGTTCTGGTAAACCAGCAACGATGGAAACTGGTCTTGTCGTAAACGTGCCAGACTTCATCGAAGCAGGACAAAAACTCGTTATCAACACTGCAGAAGGAACTTACGTTTCTCGTGCCTAATCTCTAGAAAGAGGTCATTCTATGGGAATTGAAGAACAACTTGGCGAAATCGTTATCGCCCCACGTGTACTTGAAAAAATCATTGCTATTGCTACAGCAAAAGTAGAGGGTGTTCACTCTTTTTCAAACAAATCAGTATCTGATACCCTTTCAAAACTTTCACTCGGTCGCGGTGTTTATCTTAAAAACGTGGACGAAGAACTCACAGCTGATATTTACCTCTACCTTGAGTACGGAGTAAAAGTTCCTAAGGTAGCTGTTGCTATCCAAAAAGCTGTCAAAGATGCAGTCCGCAACATGGCTGATGTAGAACTCACTGCTATCAATATCCACGTTGCAGGTATCGTTCCAGATAAAACACCAAAACCTGACTTGAAAGACTTGTTTGATGAGGACTTCCTCAATGACTAGTCCACTATTAGAATCTAGACGTGAGCTCCGTAAATGCGCTTTTCAAGCTCTTATGAGTCTTGAGTTTGATACAGACGTCGAAACTGCTTGTCGTTTCGCCTACACACACGATCGTGAAGATACGGATGTGCAACTTCCAGCCTTTTTGACAGAGCTCGTTTCTGGTGTTCAAACTAAAAAGGAAGAGCTAGACAAGCAAATCACACAGCATTTAAAAGCAGGTTGGACCATCGAGCGTTTAACACTCGTAGAGAGAAACCTCCTTCGCTTGGGAGTCTTTGAAATCACTTCATTTGACACCCCTCAGTTGGTTGCCGTCAATGAAGCTATCGAACTTGCAAAGGACTTCTCAGATCAAAAATCTGCCCGTTTTATCAATGGACTGCTCAGCCAGTTTGTAACAGAAGAACAGTAAATAGAAAAAGTGTTTGACAAATATCAAACACTTTTTTCTTTGCCTCCCACTATCTAAAAAAGTGGTAATAGATATAATATTACAAGTTTAATATTCATTTTTTAAAAATATAATAAAAAAGCGTTATAATTAACCTAAATATCTCTTATAGGATATATTTGTTATAGATCCTTTTCTTCTAACTTTCCATAAAATTTTTTATTCTCTTGATAGCGAGCTTCCAGCACATTCTCTATACGACTCTTGTAAAGTTGATGATAGTTATCTAAATTGTTCTCTATCTCAAAGATATATGGTTGAATTTCAGCAAAACTACTGTCTCTGCATGCATAGGAAAGCGCCTCTAGGAGATGATCCGTCTCCCTGCTAAACTTGTGGAAATCATCATCCAAATCCATCTCCAAACGCTCTAAGTCTCGTAATTTACGATTGTGCTCATCCTCTAATTTCTGAAGTTCCTTTTTATCCATGACCCGTTTTCTCCTAGCTTTTGATCGGACTCTGTAAAGTAGGTGTTTGCAAGGTCTGTGTCAAGTAAGTTTCGGCGGCATCTGCAGCTTTCCCCTCAAATCCACCCTTAATATTGTTCACATAGGTCTTAGAAGCGTAGTCTTGCATATCTGTGGCTGCTTCCTGCAACTTTTTAGCTAATTCTGCTCCTTTAGCAAGGATTGACAACTCTTTTGCAGTTACCAAGGCCCTGACTGCTTGGCGTTCTTGTTCCTTCATTCTTTCTTTGAAGCCTCTATCGAGTTGCTCTCTTGTAATTAAGGTATCCTCATCAGTTAGCACTACCATTTTTACCCCTCCATGTTTGTTTTACATCTGCTAATAAATTATTAAAATCTTCAGCTCTATCTGTATCTATAGTCTCAAAGGAGCCACTAGCTTTAACCAGGCTTTCCCCTAATTGCTCAATTTGTGTCAGGAAGGATGTTGCTGCAGTCTTCGTGTCACTGGCAACGCCTTCATCCCAAAAGCTTGCTGTATCAAAACCAGAAAGTAGATTTGTAACTTCTGAACTTGACAAATATCCAACCATGTCAAAGGCTGTCTGTCTTGTCTCTTTTATCATATTTTGAATATCTTCCTTAGCATCTGAAAGTAAGGTTTTCACAGATTTAACCTTGTCTTCCATCTCAAAATTTGCCAACTGGGCTGCTGTCTGAAGCAACTGAGCTCGAACCAAGATTCTTTGATTTCCTGAAAGATTGCCATTTCTCAGTTGTTCCTGATAACGAGGAATAGCTTCTCGATCCCACTTTATAGATTCCTGACGAGCTTCTTCGACGATTTTACTATATTCAGTTGTAAAATTCTCGTAAACTGAATAACCAATAGCTGCCTTTATTTTAAACTCACCTCTCATAATGGAATTTAAAACATTTGAGGCTACATTTTCATCAACTCCTAAAGCCCTGAGAGAATCCAAAGATGTCGCAATCAGTCGAGCCAGCTTTTCACCTGCTCTGAGCAATTCTGGGTGAAAATCCTCAGACGCAGTCAATAAATTCCCCTTTCCATCCGATTGGAAAACACCAAAGTCATGGGAGCTTTCCGGATCAGTAATCTGGGTATAATGCAAGGGGACAAGGACATTGACTTTACCGACGGGTTTTTTAAGTGGTTCATCGGAGTCCCCAGGTAATTTAGTGATGGTATGCTCGCGGTTAAGCATACCCACGACATCAAAAGGATTGACATAGTACTCTATCTTTTCGCTAATCTTTTTGATTTTCTCATCACTGAGGCCCATTTTCTTTAAACTCTTTGTCGTGTCTGGGCCATCAAAGAGGACGACTTTGCCGATTTTCTCAAGTTCCTCATCGCTAAGGCCCGCTACTCCTTGGGCAGAGACAATGGTTCCTAGGGAGTGACCTGTGATGTCCATCGTAGCTTGCGGAGCTTTTTCGCGCATCTCTGCGATCTTCGTTTTCATTCCTACTGTCGCTAACTTGGCTTGCGGCGTATGGATATGATTGAGAGCGAACTTAGCGTCGTTGTCAATCCAGTCGTTCCAATTTTCTTTACTGATGGCATCACTGCCGCGGATAGTCATATAAGTTTTCGTAGTATCATTAGTCAAGGTAGGCGTATCCGTTAAGTAGTAGGCACTGAAACCAGCTTCATCATCAGTTAACAGTCCTTTTTGATAACGTTTGTGATGAATATCCTGCCTCATCCCATTCGCATCAGGAACTGGTATCGATGTGACTTTATAAGTATCTCGCAAATCAGGATCCGGCTGCAAGTAGACTCTACCATTATGGGGTAGATGTTTACCTCCGGGGGTGATTTCTTCGTTATAAATTATTTCTTTTGAATAGTCAAACACTCTTGCTTCTATTGAATTATTTTTAGGTGGAAAATTATTGGGACGACCAATATAAGCCGATTGCGCTAAATCCGCATAAAAATTATCAAAGGTTTTTAAATTACTGTTAGTCATAAATCTCCCATACGTTGCCTTTCAAAACTCTTATCGGTTGCATTTCAGAAATTTTCTTAATATTGGGAATACTATTGCTATTATATTCTATAGGGAAACCAATTGTAAATTCAGTATCTTCATTGTTATTTATTTTTCCATCCAATGTTATAATATATCCCCCACCTTGAGGGGTACCATTTCCTATATTTTCTACTTTCATACTATCCCAATCAAATTGGACACTTTCGACTTTAGGATTTCTAGACTTTATAAAGTTCGCCATCTCATCTTCATGCTCCTTCAGATAAGCCAACTGCTTGGCTCGCGGACTAAGAAATACTCCTCCAAATAGATTTGTTTTCTGCGCCATCCATGCTCCTCCTCCGAATACTACAAGTGCTAAAACTAGCCAAAGTAAGGTACGTTTTTTCATCTCTTTCCTCCTATACAGCGGAATCTAAGTATATTATATCATGAATGTAAAAAAAAATACTTTTGGCAAGTATTCTAAGTTAGTAGAGAATGAGTAATATTAAATTTGAGTAAAAATTATCAAAGGTTTTTAAGTTACTATTCGTCATACTTGTCCCAACCTCCATTTTTTAACACTCTAGGCTGATTATACATACCAATCCTATCTATTGAAGGCACATCATTTTTATTTTTTAATCGAAAATCTATTGTAAAGTCAGAATCCTTTATATGATTAAAAGAACCCTTCACTGATAGATTATAACCTCCCCCCTGTGGAGTTCCATTCCCTATCTGTTCAACAGTTAAACTATTCCAATCCATCTGAACAGATTCTATCTTTGAATTTTTAGACTTTACAAATTTTACAATTTCTTCTTCATGCTCCTTCAGATAAGCCAACTGCTTGGCTCGCGGACTAAGAAATACTCCTCCAAATAAATTTGTTTTCTGTTCCATCCATGCGCCTCCTCCGAATACTACAAGTGCTAAAACTAGCCAAAGTAAAGTACGTTTTTTCATTTCTTTCCTCCTATATAGCGGAATCTAAGTTTATTATATCATGAATGTAAAAAAAAATACTTTTGGTAAGTATTTGAAGTCAGTGGGGAATGAATGATGTTAAATTTGAATAAAAATTATCAAATTTTTTTAAATTACTATTAGTCAAGCAGTTTACCCCCAATACGCAACGGACTACCAATTCCAATAGAATTAATTAAAATTTTTCCATCTGTAATCTTAATAATCACACTCCAGCTTGAGTTTGATATATTATTAAACCCTCCATAAACCTGAACAATATCGCCTCCTCCTTGAGGTGTACCATTTCCTATCTTATCCCATTGTGTCTGTTTCCAATCTATTTGAATCGATTCGACTTTAGGATTTAAAGATTTTACAAACTCCTTAATCTCCTCTTCATGTTCCTTTAGATAAGCTAACTGCTTGGCTCGCGGACTAAGAAATGCTCCTCCAAATAGATTTGTTTTCTGCGCCATCCATGCTCCTCCTCCAAATACTACAAGAGCTAAAACTAGCCAAAGTAAGGTACGTTTTTTCATCTCTTTCCTCCTATATAATGGAATCCCAGTATATAATATCATGAATGTAAAAAAACTTTTGGCAAGTATTGTAAGTCAATAGGGAATGAGTGATGATAAATTTGAGTAAAAATTATCAAAGGTTTTAAGTTACTATTAATCAAAAATCCTTCCTCCTACTCGCAATGGACCGCCTTGCATCATAGTATCAAAAGCAACTCGTCCATCTTCAATTTCAAAAATTACTTGCCAAGTTGAGCCCTCTATATTATTAAAGCCTCCTCCAGCTATTACAACATTCCCTCCTCCTTTTGGAGTTCCATTTCCAACTTTTTCCCACATTGTTTCATCCCAATCAATCTGAACAGATTTTACTTTATGATCTAAAGATTTTACAAACTCCTTAATCTCCTCTTCGTGCTCCTTTAAATAAGCCAACTGCTTAGCTCGTGGGCTTAGAAATAGATTTGTTTCTTGTGCTAGCCATGCGCCTCCCCCAAAGACTACAAGAGCTAAAACTAGCCAAAGCAAGGTACGTTTTTTCATATCTATTCTCCTAAACAAGTTATATATGAGTACTAGTAATCGTCGTTTTTAATTAGCTACTCGTATAAAAACCACCCACCGTCTCGTAAAATTCTTATAGGTTGCATTTCATAAATAACCAGTTCCTCAGGTACTTCATTTAAATTTCGTTTTAGAGGAAGCCCTAGTGTGAATTCAGTATTCTTATTGTTATTGATTCTACCGTTCACTGTCATCATATAACCTCCACCTTGAGGAGTGCCGTTTCCTACCTGACCGACCTTTATACTATCCCAATTAAATTGAACACTTTCCACTTTAGGACTTAAAACTTTCACAAAATCAGCCATATCTTCTTCATGCTCCTTTAGATATGCCAACTGCTTAGCTCGTGGACTCAGAATTATTCCTCCGAATAGATTTGTCTCTTGTGCCATCCATGCGCCTCCAAATACTACAAGGGCTAAAATGAGCCAAAGTAAGGTACGTTTTTTCATGACTGTCCTCCTAATGATAAACTTTCTATTTCAACTATTAAAAATACTACTGTTAACCCGTTGTCATTATTTTACCTTATTTATACGTTTTTTTCATCTAAACACGGTTATCAAAAAAGCTAGAACAAATTGTTCTAGCTTCTAAAATTTCTTAGTATTTTCTAAACCGTTGGTAACGTTCTTCGAGGAGCTGTTCCAAGGCTAATCCTTGCAAGCGGTCAAGCTCTGCACGCAATTCATTTTTAAGGTGAGCTTGCAGTTTCTTACTGGAAAGCCCTGCTTCTGAGATTACCTTGTCAACGATTCCCATTTCTAGGAGTTCGTGAGAAGTGATTTTCATCAACTCTGCCGCTTCCATAGCACGACTTCCATCCTTCCAAAGGATAGAGGCAAAACCTTCTGGACTGAGTACGGCATAGATCGAATTTTCCAGCATCCAGACACGATCAGCAACGGCTAGTGCTAAGGCACCTCCAGACCCTCCTTCACCGATAATAATGGCGATGATTGGAACCTTGAGGTCACTCATTTCCATCAGGTTTCGGGCGATTGCTTCCCCTTGTCCACGTTCCTCAGCTCCAACACCTGGGTAAGCTCCAGCAGTGTTGATGAAGGTTACAACTGGACGACCAAATTTTTCTGCCTGTTTCATCAAACGAAGAGCCTTGCGATAGCCTTCTGGATGGGGTTGCCCAAAGTTCCGTTTGAGGTTATCATGAAGACTCTTCCCCTTTTGGATACCGACGACTGTGACCGCTTGGTCACCTAACCAGCCAATTCCACCAATGACCGCACCATCATCTCGAAAAGAGCGGTCTCCATGCAATTCGATAAATTCATCGAAGATTCCATTGGCAAAATCAAGGGCTGTCAAGCGACTCTGCTCGCGAGCCTCTCTGACTATTTTTGCAATATTCATCCGCGACTTCCTCCATGCAATCTCACTAATTTAGCAATTGTTTCTGGTAGTTCTCTACGTTTGACAATTGCATCCACAAATCCATGTTCAAGCAGGAACTCTGCCTTTTGGAAGTCATCCGGCAAGGTCTCACGGACTGTATTTTCGATGACACGTCGTCCAGCAAAACCAACCAAACTCTGGGGCTCTGCTAGGATAATGTCACCCTCCATGGCAAAGGAAGCAGTTACACCTCCTGTTGTCGGATCCGTCAAAATCGTCAGGTAAAAAAGGCCTGCCTTAGAATGGCGTTGAACTGCCGCAGAAATCTTAGCCATTTGCATCAAACTCATGATTCCCTCTTGCATGCGGGCTCCACCAGAAGCTGTGAAGAGTACGACTGGTAAGTTTTCTACCGTTGCATACTCAAACAAGCGCGTGATTTTTTCACCCACAACGGTTCCCATAGAAGCCATGATAAAGTTAGAATCCATGATCCCAAGGGCAACTTTTTGTCCCTTGATGTTAGCTGTACCAGTCAATACTGCTTCATCCAAACCTGTCTTTTCACGCATAGTAGCTAGTTTTTTCTGGTAGCCAGGAAAATTTAATGGATCTTGAGTCTCAATACCCGTAAACATCTCCACAAAGCTGTCAGAATCAATCGTCAAAGCCAAGCGTTCCTGAGCTGAAATACGGAAAGTATACCTACAGTGTGGACAAATTCGTTCGCTCCCGAGATCCTTTTGGTAAATGGTGTGTTTACAACCAGGACACTGGGAGAAGAGTTCATCCGGAACCTCAGGCTTGGCTTGTGGCGCCTGCCTTACGGAACGGTTGGGATTGATCCGAATATACTTATCCTTTTTACTAAATAGAGCCATAACTCCCCCTTTTAGTTCTCATACTGTTTGAAAGTCTATTCTTTTTCTTGGTATTTTGGCAAGAAAGTTTCCATCAAGAAGGAAGTATCATAGTCACCAGCGATAACTCGGCGGTCTGAAATCAGATCCAATTGGAAGTCTGCATTGGTTTGCACTCCTTCTATATCAAGTTCATAAAGTGCCCGTTGCATCTTCATTAAGGCATCAAAACGATTCTCCCCATGAACAATGATTTTGGCAATCATACTATCATAGTAAGGAGGGATGGTATAGCCTGGATAAACTGCTGAGTCCACGCGCAGGCCAACTCCACCACTTGGTAGATAGAGATTGGTAATTTTCCCTGGACTTGGAGCAAAGTTAAATGCTGGATTTTCCGCATTGATCCGGCACTCGATAGCATGACCTCGTAGGACGATATCTTCTTGTTTGAAAGGCAAGGGTTGCCCCGCTGCAATGCGAATCTGCTCTTTCACGATATCCACACCTGAAACAAACTCAGTTACTGGGTGTTCAACTTGCACACGCGTATTCATTTCCATGAAGTAGAAATTGCCACTGGCTTCATCGAGAAGAAATTCAATCGTCCCTGCATTTTCATAACCTACAGACTCTGCTGCACGAACAGCTGCAGCACCAATTTCATGACGAAGCGTTTTTCCAATCGCAATGGATGGGCTTTCTTCTAAGACCTTTTGGTTATTCCGTTGAAGAGAACAATCCCGTTCACCAAGATGGACAACATGTCCCTCTTGGTCAGCAAGGATCTGAACCTCGATATGGCGAGCTGGATAAATCACACGCTCTAGATACATAGCGCCATTTCCAAAATTGGCCTTGGCTTCACTGGATGCTGTCTCAA
>CAUVUZ010000057.1:0-8785 GCA_963555095.1 uncultured Streptococcus sp.
ACATGCAAAACATGATGCGCCAAGCACAAAAACTTCAAAAACAAATGGAACAAAGTCAAGCAGAACTCGCTGCTATGCAATTTGTTGGAAAATCTGCTCAAGACCTTGTCCAAGCGACCTTAACTGGAGATAAGAAAGTTGTTAGTATTGACTTCAGTCCAGCAGTTGTAGATCCAGAAGATCTAGAAACCTTGTCTGATATGACCGTTCAAGCCATCAACGCTGCTCTAGAACAAATCGACGAAACGACTAAGAAAAAACTAGGTGCTTTCGCTGGAAAATTACCTTTCTAATTCATAAAAAAGAGAAACCTCGGTTTCTCTTTTTTAGAAATCAAAAAATTCCATTGCTTTTTTTAACAGCAATTCCGTATACTCAGGATCATCTTGCGCGGTCGTTACTTGTAACTGAACCATTTCTAGATCATCTGTAATCATTCCATCTGCTCCGAGCCGAACTGCTTTATCAAAAGCCTCAGAACCATTAACAGTCCAAACATAAAGCTTTTGTTCTGTATACCAAAGTTTAGTAACAAAATATTCATCCAATGTTGAATATTCCATGGTATAGCCAGTTGCCTTGGTTTTTGGGAAAATACTATTATAAGGCAAGATGAAATAAGCTGGAATAGTCGAATCATATTTCAAAACTTGGTCAATCACATGATAGTCTAGTGATTGCATCTGATGACCATACTGCTTGATAATAGAGCCATACTTCTCTAGAAAACGTTCCATCATTTGTGGACTGTCTTTTTTACTGGTTTTGATTTCAATCAACAATCTTTGATGAAGTTCATTCGCGCGATTGAGATAGTCATCAAAACTAGATATTTTGGTTCGATAGCCATTTTCAGAAATATCTAATCCTGTCAACTCCTCCAAAGTCAAGTCTTGAGGTCTGGCATTGATACCTGCTAAGTTCTTAAGATTGGCGTCATGCATCATCACAAACTGACCATCTTTGGTCTCCTGTACATCCATTTCAATCAAATCTGGTTTCAGTTGCGCTGTTTTTTCCAAAGACTGTACAGTGTTTTGTACACCATTTTTATTTGAAACACCCCTGTGTGAAATGACTAAAGGGGTATTTGTCACAGGAGCTTCCAAATAGATATAACCTTCCAGCGCAAAAAAGATACTAGCGCAGCCCATAACTCCCCATCTCATCAAATGGTCTTTTTTTCTTCTTGGCATAATCTCTAGTTCCTCACCTGTCAAAAAGGAGACAAACTTAACAAGGAAATAGGTCAACGCCATATAGTGGATGTTTTTTATCAAGACAAAGTTGATAACTCCAAGAATCAGTGATTCTTTCTGTGTTAAATTGTCAATTACAATCTGTCCTATTAGCAAGGGAGTCAAGAGAAGGAAGAAAAAGAGATAGGTTTTAATAATAATGAGTAGCAAGTTCCAAGCATAAAAGAGAACTTGTTTTTTTGTCTTTTGTAGGCTATATTTTACTCCTTCTCTCACAGTCCTCTTTTCAAAGAGAATCTTCGGAAGGGCAAACATGAGTCGGACAGACACATAGAGCAAAATCCAAGCAGATGCAAAAATCATCAAGCCTACTAGCCAGTGCTTGTCTTCCAGATAAGTCACGATAAAGTCTGGAATAACGATTTTATTTAAGTAATAAATTTTTAAAATTTTCCTGATGAAAGGAAAGAGCATGGCTACATAGAAGAATACAAAGGCCATCTTACAGAAGCTCAAGCGTTTCATGAACAGAAAACTTTGCTGGAAAACTTTGCGACTGTACTCAATCAAGGTTCTCTTTTCGTGGTAGAGAAGGTGGCGCGCCCCAATAAAGAGGAGGCAAATCTGGAAATAGGCCACCAAAAGATTGATTACAATCAAGACGAGAAAGGCCAGACTGATTAAAGGAGAACTCGTGATAATGGCAAAAATATTATTGTAAGAAATAAACAAATAGCCCGTCTGGCTGAGTAAAAGACCAGCAAGAAAGGAATTGAGAGGTAACCACAGATATTCCACCATCATGAAAATTAAGAAAAAGAGGAAGAGAACTTTATCTAGGTTGAGGTAAATTTTCCTAAAACCTAGTTTTTTAGGTTTTTCAGGTTTCATAGGCACTCCTAGTCTAGAAATTGAGATAAATCTAACCCGCCAAAGGGATTCATAGATAGATTACTTTGTTCTTCTAACAATAGTTTTCCTTCGTCAGACTCCAGAAAGGCTTCATAAACACGCGCCGTCATGCGCGCATCTTCTAAACTATTATGCGATTGACCTTTAAAGCCTAAGAAATTCGCCACAGTTTGCAATTTGAGATTAGCTATGCCGTGTAGGTCGGAACTACGACGTTCAAAAGCCTCATCATATAGGTCGACCTTGTACTGGTCACGATAGTCCAAGCCATGCTCCAAGAGAATAGGCAAATCACTCTTGGCTGCATTGTAGCCAACGATAGGTGAATTGCCAACAAATGCCTGAAAGTCCTGTAAAACTTGTTCTACTTTTGGCGCATCTTTCAAGGTTTCAGCTGTAATTCCTGTCAAACCATTGATAAAACTCTTTAAAGGCACGCTGGTATGGACATAAGAATCAAAAGCACCTATCTCTTGACCATCTTGAAAGCGAACTGCTGATACCTGAATTAAATGGGTAACCCCTTCGTGTTGATTGAATTCTAAGTCAAAGGCGATATAGTCTCTTAATTTTTCCATCATTTACCTCAATTTCGACTCAATTTAAACTATAAATAAGAAAAGAAGCTATTAGGTTAGTGAATAACCCAAACAGCTTCTTTATTTTCCTCCAAATAGGCGAGCAAAAAAGCCTTTTTTGGTTGCTTGGACTTCTTCTTTTGCTTGGTCCAACTCGAGTTTCAAGCTTTCTTGATCCTTCATTGCTTGAAGAGTTAACTGTTGCTGTTGGTCCAATTGTTTGTCCTTTTCTGCAATCTGGCGGTCTTTGATGCGCATCTGCTCATCTTTTTCTGCCAGTTGCTGATCCTTGGCCTTGAGTTGCTCGTACAAACGAAGAATTTCAGCATTTTTCTCATCGACCAAGATTTCCATCAGTTCCCGTTGTTTGACATCTTCACTGACTGGTTCATCTTCAAAAATCGTTTTTTTATAGATTTCTTCTAGCTTGATCAAGCCACTTCGAGTAACTACTGTTACACCTTTGTCATTTTTTTTCGTGTCCTCTTCGGGAAGTTCTTTGACACGATTGTTGATTGCCTGACGAGATAGTCCTAAGACCTCTGCAATCTCGCTGACGGTCATTTCAATACTCATAATATCCTCTGAAACGTTTTCTAGCTTTTCTTTATTTAAATCTTATCATAAGCTAGATAAACTGTCAAATTTTGGCTTAATTCAAGGCCTTTAAAAATGCTAGTAAGACTTGGGCCGAACGACGGCCAGCTTCAATGATAAACTCATCAAAAGAGATAGAGGCTTCGTGATTGGCATTGTCGCTCATAGCGCGAATGACGAGGAAAGGTAGGTCAAGAGCCTGAGCCGCTTGAGCAATGGCTGCCCCTTCCATTTCAACTGCTAAAACATCTGGAAAGTGGGACTTGATAGTAGCAATCTTATCTTCTCCAGCTATAAAACTGTCCCCTGTAGCAATCAAGCCTAGGTGCCAGGTCTGTTCTACTTGAGATAAACTTTCTTGAATCCTAGTGATAAACTTCTGATCTGATTCAAAGTAAAGAGGTTGACCAGCCATCTGACCATAAGCATAGCCAAAAGCAGTCACATCCACATCATGGTAGACAAGTTTATCCGCAATAACGACATCACCAACAGCAATCCCTTCTGCAAGAGCACCTGCAGATCCTGTATTGATGATAGCTTCTACTTGGAAATGGTCAGCTAACACTGCTACACTCATAGCCGACATGACCTTCCCAATCCCACTCTGAACTAGGACAACTTCTGTCTTGCCAATAATCCCAGTGTAGTAAGTATTTCCCAAGACTTGGACTTCTTTAGGTTTGTCCAAATTCTGAGTCAGATGTATCAGTTCTTCTGGCATGGCAGCAATGATTCCAATTTTCATTTCAAGTCCTTTCAATTACAAGAGTTTCATCGCTAAAATTAACAAAATCAAAAGTAGGATGACTGCAAACAAGATGCGATTGAGTTTTGAGTTGAAGACATTTCTCTTAGTGTTCTCAATGCGACGACTTTTATGAATCGTTGGTTCTACTTCGATTGTAAGTGTATCTTGACTAAAACCGTGGTCTCTAGAACGTGAATAACCAAAATGTTGTGAAGACGTTGGTAGGATCTTTGTTTCCTCATCATCTTGAAGAGGTGGTCCTGAGATTTTCTCACCACGATTGGCACGTTCAATCATTTCGTCTGTTAATAAAGGTTTTCCCATGGGTTGCTCCTCTATTTCTTTTGTAGTTCCCAGTACTGGATTGCCATGATGGTCTTGGCATCACAGATATGACCTGACTGGATCAGATCCTTGGCTTCCTCTAGGCTTACTTCTAAAACTTCCAAGGTTTCATCATCATCTTGTGGGCGAGGATTTTCTACCTTGACCAAATCACTAGCGAGGTAGAGTTTTAGTTTTTCATTACAAAATCCAATCGCAGAATAGAAATCGTACAACAGTTCTAACTTAGCTGTGTAGGCAACCTCTTCTTCCAATTCACGAAGTGCCGCTGCCATTGGATCCGCATTTTCACCAGTTTCCAGTTTTCCTGCGGGAATCTCATAAGAGACGGCCTCGATAGCCTTTCGGTATTGCTTAACGAGGACAATTTTATCCTCAGTTGTCACGGCTAGAACACAAACGGCTCCATTGTGAAAAATCAGGTCACGTTGGGCAGTACCCTTTCCTTCTGGTAGTTCTACCTGGTCTTGTACTAGTTTGAAAATAGGACCTTGATAGATTTCCTTTCGGTGAATCGTTTTTTCTTCAAATTCCATGACAAACTCCTACTGGTTCTTAGGATGATGAGGTAAGCGTGTTGCGTACTCGTCTTTGTTAACTTGTCGTCCACGACCGATAGCAACGGCATCAGCAGGAACATTCTTGGTAATGGTTGAACCCGCTCCAACCAGAGAATTATCCCCAAGTTCTACAGGAGCAATAATGGTTGAGTTTGATCCAACAAAGACATTGTTGCCAATAACGGTCTTGTATTTGTTTTTCCCGTCATAGTTTACTGTAATGGTACCAGCACCGAAATTAACGTTGCTACCCACTTCACAGTTTCCAATATAAGTCAAATGACCAGCCTTGGTATTTTCACCGATTGAAGATCCTTTTACTTCAACAAAGTTTCCAATGTGAACTTGAGTACCAAGACTTGAACCCGGACGGATATGGGCATAAGGACCAACAGTTACACCGTCTGCTACCAAACTTTCCTCAATCATGGAATTCGTAATCACGGCTCCAGCTCCAATAGTACTATCCACAATATAAGTTCCATTTGTTAAAACAGTTTCCGCCCCAATCTTCGTTTGACCTTTCAAGGTAACGTTGGCTTCGATTTGAACTTCAGGAGCAATCTCGACATCAATGTCGATGTAAGTTGCATCTGTATTAACAAAGCTGACACCATTGACCATATGTTTTTGATTGATACGGCGGCGCATCACTGCTTCCGCAGTCGCAAGAGCTACACGGTCATTTACTCCAAGACTTTCATCAAAATCCTTGAGAGTATAAGCGCCAACCTTCTCACCCGCATTACGGAAAATACCAATCACGTCAGTAATATAGTACTCACCTTGGGCATTGTTGGTGTTGATGTTTTTAAGAGCCTCAAAAAGACGTTCATTGTCAAATACATAAGTTCCCGTATTGATTTCCTTGATCTGCTTTTCAAAGTCTGTGGCATCTTTCTGCTCCACAATCCGAAGAACTTCAGCGTTATAGTTGCGGACGATACGACCATATCCAAAAGGATCAGCTGCTTCAGCTGTTAAAATCGTCGCTACATTTTTATGATTGATATGGAAATCCAAGAGATTTTTCAAGCTTTCACCTGTAATCAGAGGAGTATCCCCAGCGATAACCAAGGTGTGCCCAGTGCGATTTTGGAGAATGGGCTCTGCCATCATGACAGCATGCCCTGTTCCTAATTGTTCTGATTGGGTAACAAAGTCTGTCTGACCAGCCAAGACTTGCTCAACTAGCTCAGCCTTGTGACCAACTACAGTAACTGTTTTTTCAGGTTGAATAGCACCAACACTACGAAAAACGTGTTCCAACATCGAAATTCCTGCTACTTTATGAAGTACTTTGGGAAGATCTGATTTCATGCGAGTACCTTTACCCGCTGCTAAAATAATGGCATAATTTGACATACTATTCTCTTTTCTGTAAAAATTCCCTTATATTATACCATAATTTTACTTTTAAAGAACAAACAAACAGGTGCTTTCCTGAAAATCTCCCCTACTTGTCTACATTTCTAAACTGTTTCCTTTGATTTTTTTAAATTTTTACGATAAACTAAATAAATATGAGAAAACAAATTCATCCAGCTATTATTTTGAGTTTATTTGGAATTTTCATAGCGATTTTACTCCTCAACAAACCAGGTTTTGAGGATCATCCTATCAAAACTAAACCAAATGCTCTTCAAGTTGAAACACAAGCCTTGCATAATCTTGACAAGCCCATTATCGATGTCTCTGGTTGGCAAAGACCTGAGGAAATCAACTACGACACCTTATCTCAAAACATTTCTGGTGTTATCGTTCGCGTGCACAATGGGGCTCAGCATACTGAAGCAAATGATGCTGCCTTTATCAATGGTGTCGATAAAGCCTATAAAAATCATATAGCAGAATTTCAAAAACGGAATGTCCCTGTGGGGGTTTATGCCTATGTAGCTGGAAAAAATAAGGAAGAAATGGAGAAGGCTGCTGAAGTCTTCTACAACGCTGCTTTTCCCTACAATCCTAGCTACTACTGGTTAGATGTTGAAGAAAAAACAATGTCCGATATGAATGAAGGTGTTGAAGCCTTTCGTGCCAAACTGGCAGCTCTCGGCGCTAAAAACATCGGCATCTACGTTGGGGTTTACTTCATGCAAGAGCATAGTATCAATACAGATAAGTTCACTGCTATTTGGATCCCCTCCTATGGAACAGACTCAGGTTATTTTGAAACTAAACCAAATACCGATCTGGACTACGATCTCCACCAGTACACTTCTAAGGGGAGAATTGCAGGATTTGAACATCATTTGGACATCAATCTGATTTCTACTGCTAAAGAGAAGGAAGAAACCTTCAGAAAACTATTTTTAAGACCATAAGACAAGTGAAAATAACAAACTTTTTCACTTGTTTTTTCATTTTCTCCCTGTCTGTGTTATAATTGATAGCATAGAGAAAGAATTTTATGAAATTGAGGATTTTATTATGTTTTCATGGATTGCACGAGTTATTAAAGGAATCGTCATCGCATTAGGATTTATCCTACCGGGAATTTCTGGCGGTGTTTTAGCAGCTATTTTGGGAATTTACGAGCGAATGATTGGCTTTCTGGCTCATCCTTTTAAGGATTTTAAAGAGAATGTCCTTTACTTTATCCCAGTAGCTATCGGAATGTTGCTAGGCATTGGTTTGTTTTCCTATCCGATCGAGTATTTGCTAGAAAATTACCAAGTCTATGTTTTGTGGAGCTTTGCTGGAGCTATCATTGGTACAGTTCCTAGCCTCCTTAAAGAATCTACTCGAGAATCTGATCGTGACAAGATTGACCTAGTTTGGTTCTGGACTACCTTTATCCTTTCAGGATTGGGCCTTTACTCGCTCAATTTTGTCGTAGGTTCACTCAGTGCTAGTTTTGCAAACTTCATCTTGGCAGGTGTTCTTTTAGCTCTTGGTGTCTTGGTGCCTGGTTTAAGTCCGTCAAATCTACTTTTGATTTTGGGACTGTACGCTCCAATGCTGACTGGTTTTAAGACTTTTGATTTATTTGGTACCTTCCTTCCTATCGGGATTGGTGCAGGAGCAACTCTCATTATCTTTTCAAAATTGATGGACCATGCCTTAAACAACTATCACTCCCGTGTTTATCACTTCATCATTGGGATTGTGCTATCAAGCACCCTCTTAATTTTGATCCCAAATGCCGGAAATGCTGAAAGTATCCAATACACTGGACTTTCTATTGTGAGCTATGTTCTCATTGCCTTCTTCTTTGCGCTTGGCATTTGGCTTGGTATCTGGATGAGCCAGCTGGAGGATAAGTATAAATAATGGCAAAGAAAGTTAAGATTAAAAAAACCTTGGTCGAGCAGATCTTGACCAAGGCAGGTATTGACCATACTGGTATTCAAATCAATGCGCTTGAAGGAGAACTTCCTCCTGAATACGACCGAAAACAGATTTTTAAAACCTTGGCTCTGCTGGGTGACAAGACAGGACCGATCATCGGAATTGTTCCCATAACAGAACACCTCGCTGAGAAAAAATTAGCAAAGGTTTCTGGCAATAAAAAAGTGAGCATGATTCCTCAAAAAGACCTAGAAAAAACGACAGGCTATATTCATGGAGCTAACAACCCTGTCGGTATTCGTCAGAAACACAATTATCCCATTTTTATTGATCAGACAGCTTTGGACTTGAATCAAATGATTGTCTCTGCTGGGGAAGTCGGGCATAGTATCATCATCCGACCTCAAGACTTGGCCAGCTTTGTAAAAGCGGATTTTGCTGATATCTTGGAGGAAAGTAAGTAATGAAACTCTATTTTGTCCGTCATGGTCGCACCCTCTGGAATCTTGAAGGACGTTTTCAAGGTGCTAGCGGCGACTCTCCCCTTCTTCC
>CAUVUZ010000058.1:0-8769 GCA_963555095.1 uncultured Streptococcus sp.
ATTCATCGACTGCCCTTTTGGGAATGTTACCCAAGGGAATCGCCCTTTTGACCATAACTTCGCTCTTGACTGCGGTGATCAAGCTGGGCTTGAAAAAGGTCTTGGTACAGGAGATGTACTCTGTTGAGACCTTGGCGCGCGTGGATATGCTCTGTCTGGACAAGACGGGCACCATAACCCAAGGAAAGATGCAAGTGGAGGCTGTTCTTCCACTGACGGAAACTTATGGTGACGAGGCTATTGCCAGTATTCTAACCAGCTACATCGCTCATAGTAAGGATAAAAATCCAACAGCCCAAGCCATTCGTCAGCGTTTCCAAGGACAGGTAGCCTATCCCATGCTTTCGAATCTTCCCTTCTCAAGCGACCGCAAGTGGGGTGTTATGGAATTGGAAGGCCTAGGAACGGTTTTCTTAGGGGCGCCTGAGATGTTGTTGGACTCTGAAGTCCCTGAAGCCAGAGAGGCCTTGGAGAGAGGGTCACGAGTCTTGGTCTTAGCCCTCAGTCAGGAAAAACTAGACCATCACAAACCACAGAAACCATCTGATATTCAGGCTCTGGCCTTGCTGGAGATTTTGGACCCCATTCGAGAAGGAGCAGCAGAGACACTGGACTATCTTCGTTCCCAGGAAGTGGGACTCAAGATTATCTCTGGTGACAATCCAGTCACTGTTTCCAGTATTGCCCAGAAGGCTGGTTTTGCAGACTATCACAGCTATGTAGATTGCTCAAAAATCACAGATGAGGAATTGGTTGCCATGGCTGAAGAGACGGCTATTTTCGGACGTGTTTCCCCTCATCAAAAGAAACTCATCATCCAAACGCTGAAAAAAGCAGGGCATACAACGGCTATGACAGGGGACGGAGTCAATGATATCCTAGCCCTTCGTGAGGCGGATTGTTCTATCGTTATGGCTGAAGGGGATCCTGCGACTCGTCAAATTGCCAATCTGGTTCTTTTGAACTCTGACTTTAATGATGTTCCTGAAATTCTCTTTGAAGGCCGTCGGGTGGTCAATAACATTGCCCATATCGCACCGATTTTTTTGATTAAGACCATCTATTCCTTCTTGTTAGCAGTTATCTGTATCGCCAGTGTTCTTCTGGGACGGTCTGAGTGGATTTTGATTTTCCCTTTCATTCCGATCCAGATTACCATGATTGACCAGTTCGTGGAAGGTTTCCCACCATTCGTTCTGACTTTTGAGCGAAATATCAAACCAGTCGAACCAAACTTCCTCAGAAGATCTATGCTTCGTGCCCTACCAAGCGCTCTTATGGTCGTGTTTAGCGTTCTGTTTGTGAAAATGTTTGGAGCGAGTCAAGGATGGTCTGAGTTAGAAGTGTCAACTCTCCTCTATTATCTCCTTGGGTCTATCGGTTTCTTATCCGTATTTAGAGCCTGCATGCCATTTACTCTCTGGCGTGTACTCTTGGTTATTTGGTCAGTAGGAGGTTTCCTAGCCACAGCTCTTTTCCCAATGATCCAAAAGTTGCTTGAAATTTCGACCTTAACAGGACATACACTACCTGTTTATGGGGCAATGATGCTGGTCTTTACAGTGATTTTCATTTTGACCAGTCGTTATCAAGCCAGAAAATAAAGAAAAACTGCAATCTGTGGATTGCGGTTTTTTTAGGTGCAAGATTGCTAGCTGAAATATGGTATAATAAAAGGTAATAGAGTTTTGGAAAGTGAGAGAAGATGATTTCAAAGAGATTAGAATTGGTTGCTTCCTTTGTGCCACAAGGGGCCGTTTTACTAGATGTGGGGAGTGACCATGCTTATCTGCCAATCAACTTGGTTGAAAGAGGACGAATCAAAAGCGCTATTGCAGGTGAGGTGGTAGAAGGTCCCTACCAGTCTGCGGTCAAAAATGTTGAAAGTCACGGTCTAAAGGAGAAAATCCAAGTTCGTTTAGCCAATGGCTTGGCAGCATTTGAGGAGGTAGACCAAGTCTCTGTTATCACCATTGCTGGTATGGGAGGCCGTTTGATTGCTACCATATTAGAAGAAGGTTTGGACAAGCTAGCTAATGTAGAGCGTTTAATCCTCCAACCCAATAATCGTGAAGACGACTTGCGTATCTGGTTGCAAGACCACGGTTTTCAGATTATATCCGAAAGCATCCTAGAAGAAGCTGGCAAGTTCTACGAGATTTTGGTGGTGGAAGCAGGACAAATGAAGCTATCAGCCAGTGATGTCCGCTTTGGACCTATCTTGTCCAAAGAAGTCAGTCCAGTATTTGTCCAAAAATGGCAAAAAGAAGCTGCTAAGTTAGAATTTGCCCTTAACCAAATTCCAGAAAAAAATCTGGGGGAACGTCAAGTTCTAGTAGATAAAATTCAAGCCATCAAGGAGGTTCTCCATGCTAGCAAGTGAAGTGATTAACGCATATGAAGCCTTTTGCCCTCAGGAGTTTTCCATGGAGGGAGACAGCCGTGGTCTGCAAATCGGCACTTTGGACAAGGATATCCAAAGAGTCATGGTTGCCCTCGACATTCGTGAAGAGACGGTGGCAGAGGCCATTGAAAAGGGTGTGGATTTGATTATCGTCAAGCACGCACCGATCTTTCGTCCTATCAAGAATCTGGTAGCTAGTCGTCCTCAAAATCAGATTTACATTGATTTGATTAAGCATGATATCGCAGTTTATGTCAGTCATACCAATATTGATATTGTTGAGAACGGGCTAAATGACTGGTTTTGCCAGATGCTAGGCATTGAGGGGACGACTTATCTTCAGGAGACAGGGCCTGAACGGGGAATTGGTCGGATTGGAAATATTCAAACTCAGACATTTGGGGAATTGGCCCAGCATGTCAAACAAGTCTTTGGTCTAGATAGTCTTCGAATGGTCCATTATCAAGAGAGTGATTTGCAGAAGCCTATTTCAAGAGTGGCCATCTGTGGTGGCAGTGGGCAGTCTTTCTACTCTGATGCTTTGGCAAAAGGGGCAGATGTCTATATCACTGGGGATATTTACTACCACACTGCTCAGGATATGCTGTCGGATGGCTTGCTGGCACTGGATCCTGGACATTATATCGAAGTGCTTTTTGTGGAAAGAGTCGCAGCACTTCTTACTCAATGGAAGGAAGAGAAAGGCTGGACCATTGATATCATACCTAGCCAAGCATCGACCAATCCTTTCCACCATATCTAGTTAGAAGGTGAAGACAATGAAAAAAGTTGCCATTATTGGAGCAGGGATTGTAGGGGCGACAGCTGCCCACTACCTATCTAAAGAAAGTGAGCTAGAGGTAACCGTTTTTGACCATGGTCAGGGTCAGGCAACCAAGGCAGCAGCAGGAATTATCAGTCCTTGGTTTTCCAAACGCCGTAATAAAGCCTGGTACAAGATGGCGCGCTTGGGGGCTGACTTTTATGTGGATTTGTTGGCTGATTTAGAAAAGTCTGGTCAGAAAAACGACTTTTACCAGCGCTCGGGAGTTTTTCTCTTGAAAAAGGACGAATCCAAGCTAGAAGAACTCTATGAACTAGCCCTCCAGCGCAGAGAAGATTCTCCCTTGATAGGCCAGTTAGCTATTTTGGATCAAGCATCAGCTAATGAATTATTCCCTGGCTTGCAGGGATTTGACCGCCTGCTCTATGCTTCTGGTGGAGCGAGAGTAGATGGTCAACTATTAGTGAATCGTTTGCTAGAAGCCAGTCAAGTCAAGCTGGTCAAAGAAAAAGTGAGTCTGACACCTTTATCATCAGGCTACCAGATTGGCGAAGAGGTGTTTGATCAGGTTATTTTGGCGACGGGAGCTTGGTTGAAGGACATTTTGGAGCCTTTAGGATATGAGGTAGATGTTCGTCCTCAAAAGGGGCAACTCCGAGACTATCAGATTTCTCAAGACATGGAATCATACCCTGTTGTCATGCCAGAAGGGGAATGGGATTTGATTCCTTTTGCAGATGGGAAATTGTCCTTAGGTGCTACCCATGAAAATGACATGGGATTTGACTTGACAGTGGATGAAAGCTTGCTCCAACAAATGGAGGAAGCAGCCTTGCCTCACTATCCAGCCTTAGCTAAAGCGACTTCAAGAGCTGAACGTGTGGGAATCCGCGCCTATACTCGTGATTTCTCACCTTTCTTTGGACAGGTACCTGGTTTAGCAGGTGTCTATGCGGCTAGTGGACTAGGTTCATCGGGCCTCACAACGGGTCCGATCATTGGTTACCATCTAGCCCAGCTGGTCCAAGACAAGGAGTTGACCTTGGATCCAGTAAACTATCCAATTGCAAACTATGTCAAACGAGTAAAAAGTGAATAAAATTTTACTGAAATTTTATCAGGTAGTTTAGGATGGCAAATGACATTCCCTATCAAAAATGATAAAATAAGAAAAAATAATCCGAGAATCGAGGAAAAAAGATGCAAGAAAAGATTTTGGTAACTGGTGGAGCTGGTTTTATTGGAACCCACACTGTGATTGAGTTGATCCAAGCAGGTCATCAAGTTGTTGTGGTGGATAATCTTGTCAACAGCAATCGTAAAAGTATAGAAGTTGTTGAAAGAATCACAGGAGTTGAGGTGCCTTTCTATGAGGCAGATATCCGTGATACAGATACCCTCAGAGATATTTTCAAGCAGGAAGAACCCACTGGTGTCATTCACTTCGCTGGTTTGAAGGCTGTAGGTGAATCAACACGTATCCCTCTTGCCTACTATGACAACAATATCGCAGGAACTGTCAGCCTTCTAAAAGCCATGGAAGAAAATAACTGTAAGAACATCATCTTCAGTTCTTCTGCGACAGTTTACGGAGACCCTCATACAGTTCCAATCTTAGAAGATTTCCCACTTTCAGTGACCAATCCATACGGTCGTACCAAGCTCATGCTAGAGGAAATTTTGACGGATATCTACAAGGCAGACTCAGAATGGAATGTGGTCTTGCTTCGTTACTTTAATCCAATCGGAGCGCATGAAAGTGGAGACTTGGGAGAAAATCCTAACGGAATTCCAAACAATCTCTTGCCTTATGTTTCACAAGTAGCAGTTGGCAAACTAGAGCAAGTGCAAGTTTTTGGAGATGATTATGATACGGAAGATGGAACTGGTGTTCGTGACTATATCCATGTCGTAGACCTAGCTAAAGGTCACGTTGCAGCTCTCAAAAAACTCCAAAAAGGTTCAGGTCTAAACATTTATAACCTTGGAACTGGTAAAGGCTACTCCGTTCTTGAAATTATCCAAAATATGGAAAAAGCAGTGGGACGTCCTATTCCTTACCGCATCGTAGAACGCCGCCCAGGTGATATCGCGGCCTGCTATTCAGACCCAGCAAAAGCCAAGGCTGAACTCGGATGGGAAGCAGAGCTCGACATCACCCAAATGTGTGAAGACGCATGGCGTTGGCAAAGCAAGCATCCAAATGGATTTGAAGACTAAGATGATGATTTCAATCATTGTCCCTTGTTTAAACGAAGAGGAAGTACTTCCTCTTTTTTATCAGTCTGTGGAAGCTCTGCTTCCTGACTTGGGAGCAGAAGTCGAATATGTCTTTGTAGACGACGGCTCAAACGATGGGACTTTAGAGCTTTTGAAGGCCTATCGGGAGCAAAATCCTGCGGTCCGTTATGTCTCATTCTCACGAAATTTTGGGAAAGAGGCAGCCTTATACGCAGGCTTGCAGCATGCAACTGGAGACTTGGTGGTCGTGATGGATGCAGATCTTCAGGATCCTCCTAGTATGCTACTTGAGATGAAGGCCTTACTAGATCAAAATGCAGACATAGACTGTGTTGGGACACGGAGAACTAGTCGGGAGGGAGAACCCTTTTTCCGTAGTTTCTGTGCTGACCTCTTTTACCGCCTCATGCAAAAAATTAGTCCAGTGGCTCTACCCTCAGGTGTCCGTGATTTTCGCATGATGAGAAGGTCTGTGGTAGATGCTATTTTAACCCTGACCGAGTCCAATCGTTTTTCTAAAGGACTCTTTGCCTGGGTGGGTTTTAAAACGCACTATCTTGATTATCCAAACGTTGAACGACAGGCTGGCAAGACCAGTTGGAGTTTTAGACAACTCTTTTTCTACTCGATTGAAGGGATTCTTAACTTTTCAGATTTCCCCTTGAGTATAGCCTTTGTAGCGGGACTTCTATCTTGTTTTCTTTCGTTTGTGATGACATTTTTTGTAGTGTTTCGGACTCTTATCTTGGGAAATCCGACATCTGGTTGGACGTCTTTGATGGCTGTCATTCTCTTTCTTGGAGGGATTCAACTCCTGACGATTGGGATTCTCGGCAAGTATATCAGTAAGATTTATCTAGAGACCAAAAAAAGACCACTCTATCTCGTCAAAGAAAAAAGTGACCTTTCTATTATTGAAGGAAAAAATAACCAAAAAAGACTATAATTTTACCTAGAAATATGCTAAACTAGTAGGTGTGGGAAAAATGAGAAAAAATCAATTATATTTATTCCCTGCTTCCTACGATGGATCTTTTAGAAGTGCTCTTGTAGGACAATTTTTGATGGCCTCCAGAACATCGCTGGTCTCAGCGATTTCTCTTTGCAATTCGACTGGATCATCGTAAAATCGAACGATTCCATTATCATGGTAATCAAAGAGTTCAGAATAGGTTTGGCAAAGCCCGCAGGCGATGCACCGTTCGGGTATAAGTGTGACTTTCATATTTATATTGTAATAAGAAAATGTAAAAAAAACAAGGAGTAAGATATGGAAAAAGAACCGTGGCAAGAAGATATTTACGAAAACAATGAGGAAGAAACAAGATCAGAGCGTCGACACCGGAAACAAAAGGGAAAAGGCGTTGTTGCCAATCGTGTCTTGACGGTTCTAGCTAGCCTCTTCTTTGTAATCGTTGTAGCAATGGTAGTTGTATTGATTTACCTATCAACCGGAGGAAGCAATCGTACTTCATCTTTGAAGGATTTCTATGATGCATCGTCTCCTTCTACAAGTGCAAGTTCTAAAGTAGAAGCATCATCATCTTCAAGTAGCAAGGTAGAGGAAACAGCTTCTTCTGAATCAACACCTTCAGAGAGCAGTTCGGAAGAACATACAGAAGGTGAAGGAACACTTACAGTACAGCCTGGAGAGGGAGAAGCAGCTCTTGCTCAACGTGCAGGGATTTCCATTGCCCAGCTAGAAGCCCTAAATCCTTCTCACATGTCATCTGGATCTTGGTTTGCCAACCCAGGTGATGTGATTAAGACAAGATAGGAGTCAATCATGAAGACTATTCAAATTGCTATCGATGGCCCAGCTTCGAGTGGTAAGAGTACGGTCGCAAAGATTGTCGCTAAAGATTTTGGTTACACTTATCTTGATACAGGTGCTATGTACCGTGCTGCGACTTATATAGCGCTCAAGCATCAGTTGAATGCAGGAAATGTAGACCAACTTCTTGAGCTTCTTAACCAACACCCCATTAGTTTTGGACGTTCAGAAACTGGAGAACAGCTTGTTTTTGTAGGGGATGTTGATATTACGCATCCGATTCGTGAAAATGAAGTGACCAACAAGGTTTCAAGCATTGCTGCCATTCCTGAAGTGCGTGAGAAACTGGTTTCGCTCCAGCAAGAGATTGCTCAGCAAGGTGGTATCGTCATGGATGGGCGTGATATCGGGACAGTTGTTTTACCACAAGCTGAACTCAAGATTTTCCTAGTGGCTTCTGTTGAAGAAAGAGCAGAGCGTCGTTACAAGGAAAATATTGCTAAAGGGATTGAAACAGACCTTGAAACGTTGAAAGAAGAGATTGCTGCGCGTGACTACAAGGATAGTCATCGTGAAACCTCTCCTCTCAGACAGGCTGAGGATGCAGTTTATCTTGACACAACTGGACTAAGTATCCAAGAAGTGGTCGAAAAAATCGAATCAGAAGCAAAAAAATATATGTCCTAGGGACGAGAGGAGCAAGCTAAATGAAGCCTGCTCCTTTTCTCTCTTTTGCGCGCGTTTCAAAACAGCCTTTTTGGGAGAATTTTGATAAAATAGTAGTATCAATAAAAAGGACGGAAGCATGACAAAGAAAATCATAGCCATTTGGGCTCAAGATGAAAAGGGTGTGATCGGGAAAGAGGATCGTTTACCTTGGCATTTGCCAGCAGAGTTAAAACATTTTAAAGAAACAACCTTGAATCATGCCATTTTAATGGGTCGTGTCACCTTTGATGGGATGGGTCGACGATTGCTTCCAGGACGTGAAACCTTGATTTTGACGCGCAATCCTGAAGAAGTAATCGATGGTGCTCTGGTCTTTCAAAATGTTGAGGATGTTTTAGACTGGTATCATCATCAGGCTAAGAATCTCTATATCCTTGGTGGCAAGCAGATTTTTCAGCTTTTTGAACCTTATCTCGATGAGATTATTGTGACACAAATTCATGCTCAAGTTGAAGGGGATACCTATTTCCCAGCAGATTTTGACTTGACTGCTTTTGAGACTGTTTCAAGCAAATCTTATTCCAAAGATGAGAAAAATGTCTATGATTTTACCATCGAATATAGAAAGAGAAAGGAAGTCTAATGGAGCGCAGTATTTTTGGATTTTTTACAGCTCTTTTGTGTGCTGTCTGTCTTGTAGCTGGAACACACGCTTTTCGTAAAAAGCGCTTTGGACTTGCTACTCTACTTTGGCTTAATGCTTTTACAAACTTGGTAAATAGCATTCATGCTTTTTATATGACCTTATTTTAGATAGAAAGAATAGTTAGAACGGAAGGGAATCATGCCTACAAATAGGAAAAATGATATGATGGTTTATTGCTCATTTTGTGGCAA
>CAUVUZ010000059.1:0-8746 GCA_963555095.1 uncultured Streptococcus sp.
TTGTAGCCTATACCTTTATCCTCAATCTCTTTCTAGTTGGGGTTAATCAGGTGACTGGTGGAAATTATGGGCTCTTAAGAGATACACCATTTATCTCGAATGCACCTCTATGGATAAAGTACCTCCTTGTATCGGTTATTCTTTCTCTTGCCTTGCTTCTCTTTGATAGCTTGTTCAAGAAACGGTGGAAAAAGAGAAATCAGGTGAAATCTGTGCTCTAGCTTGACTTTTTCATCAGATGAGCAATTGAAAAACTCCCTAAAATCCGCTATAATAGGTAAGTTGAAAGGATTGGAATATTCCGATGTAAAAATATAAAATAAAATATAGCATTCACTATTATCCTAAAAAAAGAAAGAGAAGATATGACTATTCAAGAAGAAATTAAGAAACGCCGTACCTTTGCCATCATTTCCCACCCGGACGCGGGGAAAACAACCATCACTGAGCAGTTGCTCTACTTTGGGGGCGAGATTCGTGAGGCTGGTACTGTAAAAGGGAAGAAAACAGGGACTTTTGCCAAGTCTGACTGGATGGATATTGAGAAACAACGTGGGATTTCGGTCACTTCATCTGTGATGCAGTTTGACTACGATGGCAAACGCGTAAACATCCTAGACACCCCAGGGCACGAGGACTTCTCAGAAGACACCTATCGTACCTTGATGGCAGTGGATGCTGCGGTCATGGTGGTGGATTCTGCCAAGGGTATCGAAGCCCAAACTAAGAAATTGTTTGAAGTTGTCAAACACCGTGGCATTCCCGTCTTTACCTTTATGAACAAGCTGGACCGTGATGGTCGTGAGCCGCTGGACCTCTTGCAAGAACTAGAAGAAGTCCTAGGTATTGCGAGTTATCCGATGAACTGGCCAATCGGGATGGGGAAAGCCTTTGAGGGTCTCTATGACCTCTATAACCAACGTCTAGAACTTTATAAAGGGGATGAACGTTTTGCCAGTCTAGAAGATGGCGACAAACTTTTTGCTAGCAACCCATTCTATGAGCAAGTAAAAGATGATATCGAACTCCTGAAGGAAGCAGGAAATGAATTCTCAGAGGAAGCCATTCTTGCAGGTGATTTGACTCCGGTATTCTTTGGATCAGCCCTAACTAATTTTGGTGTGCAGACTTTCCTTGAGACCTTCCTCAAGTTTGCTCCAGAACCTCATGGACACAAGAAAACAGATGGCGAAATTGTCGATCCTTATGACAAGGATTTCTCAGGATTTGTCTTTAAAATTCAAGCCAATATGGACCCTCGTCACCGTGACCGCATCGCCTTTGTCCGTATCGTTTCGGGTGAATTTGAACGTGGGATGAGTGTCAATCTCCCTCGCACTGGCAAGTCCGCCAAACTGTCTAATGTTACCCAGTTTATGGCAGAAAGTCGTGAGAATGTAACCAATGCCGTAGCTGGAGACATCATTGGGGTTTATGATACAGGTACCTATCAAGTTGGTGATACACTAACTGTTGGAAAAAACAAGTTTGAATTTGAACCACTGCCAACCTTTACTCCTGAGATTTTCATGAAGGTTTCGCCTAAGAACGTCATGAAACAAAAATCCTTCCACAAGGGCATGGAGCAGTTGGTACAAGAAGGAGCCATCCAGCTTTATAAGAATTACCAAACAGGCGAGTACATGCTGGGTGCTGTTGGCCAACTCCAGTTTGAAGTCTTCAAGCACCGTATGGAAGGTGAGTACAATGCAGAAGTTGTCATGACTCCAATGGGGAAAAAGACGGTTCGTTGGATCAAGCCAGAGGACCTAGACGAACGCATGTCTTCAAGTCGAAACATCTTGGCCAAAGACCGCTTTGACCAACCTGTCTTCCTCTTCGAAAATGACTTTGCCCTCCGCTGGTTTGCGGATAAGTATCCGGATGTAGAGTTAGAGGAAAAGATGTGATCTTTGGAGAATTGAATGAGTAAAAAAAATATAGAGAGAAATACACCGTGTCCTTGTGGTTCAGGAGAAAAATATAAAAATTGTCATTTGAAGTTTAATAAAAAAGTTCAAGAGTACCCTAATAATGACTATTTAAACAACAATCTAATTATGATAAATAAGTACCAGACGCTTTATTCCAATGGTCTGGATATAGATGATGTGATTGAAAAGATAGGTAAGAATTACTTTGGTGAATTAAATATTACTGATTTAGTTAGATTTAGAGTATTTTTAGATTCAGCTATTCTATTATTTAATAGGGAAAAACTAGAGAAAGACTATTTTAAAAAAAATTTTATTTATGCTGACTTTTTTAACCATTTGAATAATAGCGAAAAAGATAAAATATTGCTTGATTTATATAAGAAATATTTCAATTTATATAAAGATGAACTAATGATTAATGAAGGAACGGTTCAATCGTTTGATAAATTTTATGTAAGCAGTAATAGAGAGAGTAAAAGTCCGTATGACCAATTAGCAATTTTAAGAAATGCTCTTGCTCATATGAACTACGGAAATTTTATAACTTTGGAAAATGGTTATTTTCTAGGGTATTTTATATATAACAATAAAAATGGTAAAGCTATTAATCATGGCTTTATTTTAGAACCAATTTTACACAGATTCATTCAGTCATATTTTTCTAATTACACTTCATACGGTGTCGTATATAAACATAGTTGGTTTAATTTTAATAGTACAAATAAGATATCTCCTGAGCAAGTTATTGATTTTAAAAAACAATCATTTATTTCAAGGATAGTAAGAAAATTATTAAATAAGAAAAACAAAACATTTGCTTTTTTTAATATTCTAACATACGACGGTAAAGGTGATGAAAAATTAAAATATGCTGGTGATAATCAGCATGCAATGAACATATTTACTCAAAAATTAAATAACTTGAACTTTATAGAATTAGAAAACTTTATAAAAAATAATAGGGAAATTTATAATCATGTAGTTACGGAAATTCCTGAAAATAGAATAGAGGTCGAGGTGTCTTTTTTAACAACATACTTAAATAAAAAAGAAATAACTTATAAAGAATTTTCTTCTGAAATAAAGTTTTTGTATGATTTTGAAACAGAGTTTTCTAATTTTTTAGTCCATTTAATGCAATTAAATGATAGATTGATTGATTATTGGTGTAATATTTTCTATATTGAAGATGTTTCCCCAGAGAAGACACAAAATCAAATTAAAGAAATAAATAAGAGTATTAGGGAGTTAAAAGAGGATGAAGATAAAATTGTTGGATTTAATTTTATGTTTCCAGTGTTGAGACTGTTGGATATTTCCTTGAGGTTAGAAGATGACGATTTGAAGAAAATTTCTCCTTTATCTGTTAATATTGACGGATTTACATATGAAGAAGACAATTTGCAGAAATATTATCAAAATAATTCTAGTACAATAAATAAAAGAAGTGAGACCAAGTATTATTATATTTTAGAGCGAATTAGAAATGCCATAGCTCATGGACATATTACAACATATCTTGATTCCAATAGCAATATTGTTTACAAGTTGGAAGATATTTGGAATAATAGGACTGAAAAAGTAGAGATTGATTATGACTCGATGATAAATTTTTTAGAACAGCCTATTTTTACAGAGCGGTAGCACCTAAAGTATAGATCATCAAGATTTTCTATAGTTACTTTTTGTAAAGTGTATATGAAGAGTGTTTTAAAATCAGAGGATTTATAGTTGATGCAAGAATGTGTTTAAAAGTACATTATAATTTGAGTGAATATTGACCATGTCAAGAGTTTAGTCTTGTGGACTTAATGAATAATGATTGAAATTGTTCTTACTATGTGGTTAAGTTAACTGAGAATAGTAGCTTTACAATTCTTATTTTGAATATTAGTAAGTTAAGACTAATTGCTTTTGATAAACTGGTGGAAATTAACTGATTTCTTTACTATTTAGTAATTAGATTCCGCTTCCTATTATAGAAACCGAAAAACTAGCTCAGGGAACTGCACCCATAAAATGAGACACAAGAAAACACTCCTGTTGAATTCTGGTAAACTAGAAACAGGAGTGTTTTGTTATGGTCAAAAAAGCATATTCATTAGAAACTAAGTTAGCCTGCATCGAAATGAAAAAGGTTGGTAAGTCCAATAAGGTCATCATGGAGATCTTGGAAATTAAGAATGACAGTCAAATCTACACCTAGATGCGATGGTATGAGAATGATGAGCTACATCGTTTTCATCAACCTCTGGGGAAACAATATACTTATGGTAAAGGAATGGAACAGCTATCCGAAGTCGAACAGTTACGTTTGCAGGTAGAATTACTAAAAAAGTATCAGAGCTTGGTAAGAAAATCGACAAAGTAAGTCTTATCAAGCTAGTAGAAGAGTATAAGAAAACGTGCCCTGTGTCTGTTATTTTAGAGTGTTTCGGAGTCAAACGCTTCACCTTTTATCGCTGGAAACAGGAGTGTAAGAATTCTTAGAAAAGAGACGAAATAATAGATAAAATCGAACAACTCTGTATGGAAAATCACTTTATTTATGACTATCGAACCATCACTCGCTTACTAAAGAAAGTTTATAACCTCGTCGTAAATTGTCAGAAAGTCTATCGTATCATGAAGGAAAAGGGCTGTCTTTGCTGTGTCCGTCCCAAGAAGGGACCTAAATTAGGGAAGCCTTATCATTTAACAGACAATAAGCTGGATCGTGATTTTCAGGCAGACAAGACTATGGAGAAGCTTGTCACAGACATCACCTACCTCTACTTTGGGAACTGTAGACTTTATCTATCTTCGATCATGATCTCTATAATCGCGAAATTGTAGCTTATACCATCTCCGATTGCCAAGATAATAACTTTGTGCTCGATACACTTCATCAACTTGAACTACCTCAAGGAGCGCTTTTACACAGCGACCAGGGATCTGTTTACACCTCAAAATCCTACTATCAGGCTTGCATAGAAAAAGGCATCACCCGCTCCATGTCCCGAAAAGGAACACCAGCAGATAATGCCTGTATTGAATGGTTTCATGCTGTCCTCAAGTCTGAAACCTTCTATCTCCATAATTGGAGAAACCTAACTAAAGATAGTATAACAGAAATTGTCAATCTTACATCATATTTTATAATGAAACTAGAATTCAACAGAGATTAAATGACCAGTCTCCTGTAGATTACAGAAAACTGGCCTCATAAATGTGTTTTTCTTGTGTCTCATTATAAGGGTGCAGTGCCTTTTGATTCGTGGATTTTTTCATATAGTAAAGGTAATTGAAGTCAAAGGTAAATTAAAAACCTCAGAGAAATCATGTTACATGAATTCTTCTGGGGTTTTTCTAGTTTCCATATTTTTGGTAAAAATCGACCTTGACCTGGATAAAGGTTTCGGCTTCGCGTAGTAACTGCAGGAGAGTGGCGCGAGTCTCAAACTCCTCACGTGTTTTAGGGAGACTCCGATTGCGGAAGACTTGCAGATAGCGTTCAATGTCATCAAGTAGGTCGTGAGCAGGATTGGTCTGGCTTAGCTGGACAGCAATATTTGAAAAGAGTTGAGCCAAAATCAAACTCTCACTTGCGGCCAGATGACAGGTATTGATCTGCTGGGCCATATTTCGCAGGATACGACTTTGTCGCTGTCTCATCTCAAAGTAGTGGATGTGGTAGTCCGTCTGGTGAAAGAGGTGGTCCGAGTGATCCAAATAAACCAGTTTGAGAGCTTCATCGAGGAGCTTGTCTAATTGGTCAACGAGTTGGGCTTGGTTGCGTCCGTCTCCTCTTGACAGATAGTATTTAAAGCGAAGCAGGATGTCTTTTAACTTTTCTTCAACCTGAAGGTGGTAGCATTGAATAGCTTTCTCACGAGAGGGCATATAAAGGTTGACCAATAAAGCAAAGCTTGTCCCGATGAGAAAGAGGAGTACTTCATTAAGCAAGAGGTCTGGAGAGGTAGACTTCTGTACCAAGAGATGACTGACCAAGACACTGCTAGGGGTGATGCCGATTTCCCAGCCCATTTTATAGGCTAGAGGCACATAGAGAGCCAGATAGAGGCCCAGACTCCAGATGTGAAATCCTGTCAGTTGAAAGGCTAGAACACCGATAGCGAGTGCTAGGAGCATGGAAAAGAGGCGGTTACGGGCTAATTTCAGAGTACTTCTGCGCGTGTCGGAGAGGCTTAAGAGAGCGATAATTCCAGCTGAAACTGCTGATGATAAATCTAAAAAATAAGCGAGAAAACAAGCAAGGCAGGTCGCTAAGATCAGTTTTGTCGTACGTTGGGTGATAGACATGAGAATTTCCTATAATACTAGAATAAGAGTATAAAAGACAAGGCTTGGAAGACTTGTCTTAAAAATCTATTTTTTACGTGCCGATGCGTACTCAGCTACTGCCGTAAAGAGGACGTCAGTAGAAGAGTTCAGGGCAGTTTCGCAGGAGTCTTGGATGACACCGATGACAAAACCAACCCCGACTACCTGCATAGCAACGTCATTTGAAATCCCAAAGAGACTACAAGCGACGGGGATGAGGAGAAGTGATCCACCAGCGATTCCAGAAGCTCCACAGGCAGAAATAGCAGCGACGACACTGAGCACAAAGGCTGTACCAAAGTCGACAGAGATTCCTAGCGTATTGACTGCAGCTAGAGTCAGAATGTTAATGGTTACGGCTGCGCCAGCCATGTTAATAGTGGAGCCAAGGGGAATAGAAACAGAGTAGGTATCTGGATTGAGTCCAAGATCTTGGCAGAGTTTCATGTTGACAGGGATATTAGCGGCAGAACTACGAGTAAAGAAAGCTGTAATTCCACTGACACGCAAACATTTAAAAACAAGGGGATAAGGATTTTTTCTCATAAGGAGAAAGGCAATGAGGGGATTGATGACAAGGGCCACAAAAGCCATAGTTGCAATCAAGAGTCCTAGCAAAATTCCGTAGTTAGCAAGGCTGGTAATTCCTTTATCAGAGATGGTCTTGAAGACCAAGCCCATAATTCCGAAAGGTGCCAAATTGATAATCCACTCCACAATCTTGGAAGTTACACCAGCCATGGTTTTGAGCAATTCCTTGCTGTTTTTGCTAGCTTCTCTCATAGCAAGTCCAAAGACAACAGCCCATGATAGAATTCCAATATAGTTGGCTTTGACGACGGCGTTGAGGGGATTGTCCACGAGATTCAGCAGGAGGTTGCTGAGAACTTGACCGATGCCGTCTGGTGGGGCAATCTCTGTGCTCGCACTACTGAGAGTAATCTGGACGGGGAAGAGAAAACTAGCCAGTACAGCAACCAAGGCAGCCGCAAAGGTACCGATTAGATAGAGAAAAATAACGGTCTTCATATTGGTATCTTGCCCTTTTTGATGTTGTGAGAGGGCATTTGCGACGAGGGTAAAGACCAAGACAGGAGCGATGGCTTTCAGACCCCCAACGAATAGGTCACCGAGAATGCCGAGCCCCGACAAACTTGGGAAAAGTAGCCCTAGAGAGGCTCCAAGAAGCATGCCGATTAGGATACGTTTGATGAGGCTGGCCTTGTTCCAGGCTCGAATGATTTTTTTCATAATAGTCTCCTTCAAAATGTATTGTTTATGATTATAGTATAAATATGCCGTTGAGGCAAGTCTTTTTTTGAGTTTGGGGGAATATCGGAATATTTATGAGGAATTTGAACGGGATGATTTGTGGTATAATACTAAAAAGGAGTTTTGTATGCAAGAATTTTTTCAACGTTATCTTGATAAATTGGATGTAACAACTGTATTAGAGAATCTCTTGACCAAGCTGATTTCTCTTTTGATTTTGTTTCTGTTATTTTATATAGCTAAAAAGATGCTTCACGCGACTGTACGAAAGATTGTCAAGCCCTCGCTTAAATTTTCAAATCGGGATGCAGGCAGACAAAAGACCATCTCTCGTTTGCTTGAGAATATCTTTAACTACACACTTTATTTCTTTTTGATTTACTGTATCTTGTCTATTTTGGGCTTGCCAGTTTCCAGCCTCCTTGCTGGGGCAGGAATTGCTGGGGTTGCCATTGGGATGGGTGCACAAGGTTTTCTGTCCGATGTCATCAACGGCTTTTTCATCCTCTTTGAACGCCAGCTCGATGTGGGCGACGAAGTGGTCCTCACAAATGGTCCTATTACCGTATCTGGAAAGGTTGTCAGTGTAGGAATCCGTACGACCCAACTTCGCAGTGACGACCAAGCCCTTCACTTTGTTCCCAACCGAAATATTACTGTTGTCAGCAACTTCTCTCGTACAGAGTAGGTCTGCTATTTTGGCAGATTTGTGGTACAATAGAAAGAGTTTGGTAAAGGAGAGAGTATGTTATTTGTAGAGAAAAAACTAGGTCATGATTGTACCTGGATAGACCTTGATGTGGACAAGATTAAAAACATGGAAGATCTTTCTGACGTCTATGGATTGGACAAGGAAACCATCGAGTATGCTCTAGATAGAAATGAACGAGCCCACATGGATTATAACCGTGAAACGGGGACGGTAACCTTCATTTATAATGTTCTTGATTTAGAAAAAGATAAAGAATATTATGAAGCGATTCCGATGACCTTTATCGTTGAAAAACAACGGTTGATCACTATCAGCAATCACAAGAATACTTATGTGATTAAACGCATGGCGACCTATCTTGAAAGCCATGAAATTATTTCTATCTACAAATTTCTTTTTGCCAGTTTAGAGATTATTAGTAATGCTTATTATCCAGTTATTGAAGAGATGGATAAAAGTAAGGATGAAATCAGTGCACTTCTTCGTCAAAAAACAACTAAAA
>CAUVUZ010000060.1:0-8446 GCA_963555095.1 uncultured Streptococcus sp.
CTTTTCCTCAAAGATACTGCCGAGGTTGGGCTGGATGCGCTCATGGACTTTTTGGAAGACCCAGAAGCAGAAGAATTTGGCATGGAATGGAACCAAGAAGTCTTTGAAGAAGGGAAAGCAGGCTTGGAAGAGGGAGAGTTTTATCCTTATCCGAGATACTAGGAGTTTGGAGAAGATAGGATGAAAAAATTTGGGACGTATTTGGTTTATGTGTTAGCTTTTGCCTTTATTATGCTAGCTTTTGCTTGTGGAACCATCGCATTTGCAGAGTTGGGGTATTCCGCAGTTTTAGCCTTTACTTTTGGTTATACCTTCGCTCTTCTAAGCATGTATGTAATCTTTATTCTTCATGAGTTGGGTCATGCTTTTTGTGGCTACTTGACAGGCTATCGGTTGGTGGCTTTTGGATTAGGACATTTTCTTTTGACCAAAAAGTCAGGTAGGTTTCATCTTAGTCGAACAGCCGTTCTGAAAAATGTTGGTGCTCAGTACATTGGATTGAAAGAAGATGAAAGCGATCAAAGAATCATCTTGATGCTTTCAGGAGGTTTGCTGGTTCATCTCAGTTTGATCTTATTAGCGATATTGTTTGGATTTTTGACAAAAAGTTGGTATTTTGCTGGTACTTGGATTTTTCTGAATTTGTCTTTCTTCCTAAGCAACGCTTTGCCAGTCGGCATCACCGATGGAGCAAAAATCTGGGAATTGCGACAACACCCTGAAAATATCAAATACGCTTACTTGGTGTTAAGGCATTCTGCCCAAACTTTGCTTGCTCCTCAAGAGTATGATTTGAAAGACTTTACCATGCCTGTTCCTGAGGATGCAAGTGGGAGCTTTGCAGAAAGTATTCAAACTCTTGAGGGAGTGGTTTTCATATTGGATGATCATTTGGAGGCGGCTAAAAAGCTATTTCAATCTTTACTAGAGAGAACAGAACACTCGCTGTCTGAAACTTTTTGCCAGCTATACCTTCTTCAAATCGCCTTGTTGGAAGGAGATAATGAGAAAGCGGAGAAATATGCAAGTATTCGAAGTGTTAAATCCTTTTTATCTCTAAAAATAGCAGATGTGCAGATGATTCAAGCCTGGTATCAATTTAAGGTAAAGAAAGATGTAGCTCAAACTCGCAAGGCTATGAAGATTGCTAGACAGAAAATGAATAGCAGCCGAATGCTACGGGACGAGAAACGCTATTATGAAAACTGGTTAGCAGAGCTGGAAAAGGCATTAGCCGAAGGAGTCTAATATGGGAATAGAAATTTCTGATTTTACAGGTTGCAAGATTGCCCTCTTTTGTGACGATAGAATTTTAACTATCTTGCGGGATGATAAGTCAAACATTCCCTATCCTAATATGTGGGAGTTACCGGGTGGTGGCCGTGAAGGGGATGAAAGTCCTTTTGAGTGCGTGGCGCGTGAAGTTTATGAAGAACTGGGGATTCGTCTGACTAAAGATTGTCTGATTTGGAGTAAGGTGTATCCAAGTATGCTTTTTGAGGGGAAGGAATCCGTCTTTCTAGTTGGAAAATTGGATCAGGAACAGTTTGACAAGATTGTCTTTGGTGATGAAGGGCAGGGCTACAAACTGATGGGCATTGACGAGTTTCTTGGCTCAGATAGGGTTGTACCCCAGTTGCAGGATAGAGTGAGGGATTATATGGAGGAAGAGTAACTACAAGATATGAGTAAATTAACATATAAGTCATATTCATGGGATAAAGAATTTGAAATCAAAGGTTATTTTTCTGAGGATAAATCAAAAGTAGTTGATCATGAAGCAAATAGTGGAATTTTGACATACTCACCAAACGAAATTATATTAGAAATTTTTGGTGAATTTTCTAGTGATGACGAAATAATTACTGATTTTGGGGACCCTATAGATAAAATTTATGGATTTGATTCTCATGGAAAGTTATTGATATTAGAATCTTACGGTAGTCCATTTGGAACAGAGAATATTCCAGGTTTCCCAATAAGAAAGTATAGAATCAAAAATTTTAAAATTTTTGATATTGATTATCAATTATTTCCAAATAAGAATAATTTCAAAGAGTTGATAGTTGAATTGATTGACGAATTGGAAGATACCAAAGTCCAGTATTACCAATTCTCTTTTGATCATATAGAAGATTGGATTGGCAAATCAATTGTAAGTGCGAAACGTGATCTCAAACAACGAAATTTTAATATTGCTGTCAACATTTCTGACTATCAATCTACGGAAATTTTGATAAAATCAGAAAATTTAAAGTTTGAAGATGTGGCTGGCTACACTTTTTCATATGATGCATTAAGCTTAGAACAATTTTATAAAATTCGTCTATCCTCTTCTAAAAATGAAAAGATTTCTTTACAGAAATGCTATGAGGCTTCAAGAAGAATTAAGCAATTAGTTGAGATGTTGTCTAAAAAACCTTTGTCTTTTCTAACCATTGAATTTCTATGTAAAGAACGTCAGGATAACAACTGGCCTATAATTAAAGGGAAGTATTTTGTACAACATTCAAGAAAAAGCATTAAATGGGATAAGCATGAGCTACACAAAATTTCGCTTAATAAACTAGGCGACAATTTTGAAGCTATTATAAATAATTGGTTCGATAAAAGTGAGCAATTAGAATTTATTGTTAGAAGTTTTACAGCCAATTTGCATGGTGCTCCTTATCTTGAAGATAGTTTTATAGATTCTATTCGCAATTTAGAAGTATTTGCTAGAAATTTTCGAGGTGAACAACGAGTTGATATTTCTAAAGAAGAAGATATAAATAAACAAAGAGTTTTTGATTTTATTAATAAAAATATTGATGATTGTTTTAAAAAAGTCTTTAGAAATAGGTTGAAATATCAGAGACAGGATAGTGACTTGAGAAAGAAATTACTGGATTTATTTTCTAATGTTCTTGGAAAAATAGGGAAGAATAAACTTACTGAGGCCCCCATTTCTAGTATTGTTAAAAAGTTGTATGACAGTCGTAACTACTATATTCATGGAGATGAGAAATCAAAATATAAAAATCTAGTGACAGATTTCAATGAAATGTATGAACTTCGTACATTGTGTCAAGAGGTATTACGTTTCTACATATTTCAGGAACTTGGATTAGAATATGATGAGGAGTACTAATAAAATGGAAACATGGCAAGAGTTAAAAGTTACAGTGAAGCGTGAGGGGGAGGAGCTGGTCTCTAATCTCTTGATTGAGCTAGGAGCGCAAGGTGTTGCGATCGAAGACAGCATGGACTATGTGGGGAATATCGACCTTTTTGGTGAAATTTTCCCAGAGGTTGAGCAGCAAGAAGAAATCGTGGTAACAGCCTACTACCCTGAAACGGTTGATGTAGTTGTAGTTGGGGCGGACTTGCAGGCTCGCCTAGCAGAATTGACAGATTTTATGGATCTTGGAGAGGTCAAGATGGGGACGACTGCCTTGGCTGAGGAAGACTGGGCAGACAACTGGAAGAAATACTATGAACCAGCTCGCATCACTCATGACTTGACCATTGTGCCGTCCTGGACGGACTACGAGGCGACTGCGGGAGAAAAGATTATCAAGCTGGATCCAGGCATGGCTTTTGGTACTGGGACGCATCCAACGACCAAGATGAGCCTCTTCGCCTTGGAGCAGGTCCTTCGTGGGGGGGAAACGGTTTTAGATGTGGGGACTGGATCAGGTGTCCTTTCTATTGCCAGCTCGCTTCTGGGTGCTAAGGAAATCTTCGCCTATGACTTGGATGATGTGGCAGTTCGTGTTGCTCAGGAAAATATTGAGCTCAACCCTGGCATGGAAAACATCCACGTTGCTGCTGGAGATTTGCTGAAGGGTGTGGAGATTGAGGCAGATGTGATTGTGGCTAATATCTTGGCGGATATCCTCATTCATCTGACAGACGATGCTTATCGCTTGGTCAAGGATGAAGGCTACCTCATCATGAGTGGCATTATCAAGGACAAGTGGGACATGGTGCGCGAGTCGGCTGAGTCAGCAGGATTTTTCCTTGAAACCCACATGATTCAAGGGGAATGGAATGCCTGCGTCTTTAAGAAAACCAAGGATATTTCAGGTGTGATTGGAGGATAGCATGCAGCAGTATTTTGTCAAAGGAAGTGCAATCTCTCCTGTCACTATCGAGGACAAGGAAACCAGCAAGCATATGTTTCAGGTTATGCGCTTGAAAGAAGATGATGAGGTGACCTTAGTCTTTGATGATGGCATTAAGCGTTTGGCGCGCGTGCTGGATGTGGAAGCGTGTCAGTTTGAATTAGTCGAAGAATTAGCTGACAATGTGGAACTGCCAATCCAAGTGACTATTGCATCAGGCTTTCCCAAGGGAGATAAGTTGGAGTTTATCACTCAAAAAGTGACGGAACTAGGAGCCAGTCAAATCTGGGCCTTCCCTGCAGACTGGTCGGTTGCTAAATGGGACGGCAAGAAATTGGGCAAGAAAGTCGAAAAACTAGAAAAAATTGCCCTTGGAGCAGCCGAACAAAGTAAACGTAATATCGTTCCAAGTATCCAGCTTTTTGAGAAAAAAGCAGATTTTCTAGCCCAGTTGGATCAGTTTGACTCTATCGTAGTGGCCTATGAAGAGTCGGCTAAAGAGGGAGAAACTGCTGCGTTTATCCAAGCAGTCTCTGGTCTTGAAAAAGGAGCCAAATTGCTCTTTATTTTTGGCCCAGAAGGCGGTCTTTCACCTGCAGAAATTGAAAGTTTTGAAGCTAAAGGAGCCGTCTTGGCAGGACTTGGTCCTCGCATCTTGCGAGCTGAAACAGCGCCACTTTATGCTTTATCTGCCCTTAGTGTTTTATTAGAATTAGAGAAATAAGAGGAAGAAAATGGAACAAAAACACCGTTCAGAATTTCCAGAAAAGGAACTTTGGGACTTAACAGCCCTATACCAAGACCGTGAGGATTTCTTGCGTGCAATCGAAAAGACTCGCGAAGACATCAACCAATTTAGCCGTGATTACAAGGGCAATCTTCATACTTTTGAGGATTTTGAAAAGGCCTTTGCGGAATTGGAACAAATCTATATCCAGATGAGTCATATCGGCAATTACGCCTTTATGCCTCAGACGACAGACTATAGCAATGAAGAGTTCGCCAATATCGCCCAAGCTGGGATGGACTTTGAGACAGATGCCAGTGTAGCCTTGACCTTCTTTGACGATGCCTTGGTGGCAGCAGACGAGGAAGTCTTGGACCTTTTGGGTGACTTGCCACATTTGACAGCAGCCATTCGTCAGGCCAAAATCAAAAAAGCCCACTACCTAGGGGCTGATGTGGAGAAGGCCTTGACCAATCTCGGTGAAGTTTTCTACAGTCCACAGGACATTTATACTAAGATGCGAGCTGGGGACTTTGAAATGGCTGACTTTGAAGTCAATGGCAAAACCTACAAAAACAGCTTTGTTACCTATGAGAATTTCTACCAAAATCACGAGGACGCTGAGGTTCGTGAGAAATCTTTCCGTTCTTTCTCAGAGGGACTCCGTAAGCACCAAAATACTGCCGCGGCAGCCTATCTTGCTCAGGTCAAGTCTGAGAAATTGTTGGCAGATATGAAAGGTTATGACTCAGTATTCGACTATCTTTTGGCTGAGCAAGAAGTGGACCGTGCCATGTTTGACCGTCAGATTGACCTCATCATGAAGGATTTTGCGCCAGTTGCCCAGAGATACCTTAAGCATGTTGCAAAGGTCAATGGTCTTGAAAAGATGACCTTTGCAGACTGGAAATTGGACTTGGATAGCGCCCTTAATCCTGAAGTGACTATTGACGATGCCTATGATTTGGTCATGAAGTCAGTAGAACCTTTGGGACAAGAATATACTCAGGAAATTGCTCGCTATCAAGAAGAGCGCTGGGTAGACTTCGCTGCTAATAGTGGCAAAGATTCTGGTGGATATGCGGCGGATCCATATCGCGTGCACCCTTATGTCCTCATGAGCTGGACAGGCCGTTTGAGCGATGTCTATACCTTGATTCATGAGATCGGGCATTCTGGTCAATGTATCTTTTCTGACAATCACCAAAGTTACTTCAACGCCCATATGTCAACCTACTATGTCGAAGCACCATCAACCTTCAATGAATTGCTTTTAAGTGATTACTTGGAGCACCAGTCTGACGACCCTCGTCAAAAACGCTTCGCTCTTGCCCACCGCTTGACAGACACCTACTTCCATAATTTCATCACCCATCTCTTGGAAGCAGCCTTCCAGCGTAAGGTTTATACATTGATTGAAGAAGGGGAGACCTTTGGAGCAAGTAAACTTAACAGCATTATGAAGGAAGTTTTGATAGATTTCTGGGGAGATGCTATTGAAATTGACGACGATGCGGCTTTGACTTGGATGCGCCAAGCCCACTATTACATGGGCTTGTATAGCTACACCTACTCTGCTGGCCTTGTCATCTCAACAGCTGGTTACCTTCATCTGAAACATTCAGAAACTGGAGCTGAAGACTGGCTTAATCTCCTTAAATCAGGTGGTAGCAAGACACCGCTTGAGTCAGCCATGATTATCGGTGCTGATATTTCAACAGACAAACCACTCCGTGATACCATCCAGTTCTTGTCTGACACAGTTGACCAGATTATAGCCTACAGTGCCCAGTTGGGAGAGTAAGGGTATCCAGTGTCGGATTTAAGACGGTTTATCGATAAGATGAATACACAAAAATCACCTGTTTGAGGTGATTTTTTTATGCTTTAAAGATTTATTCAAATTTTCCTTTATTGGCCTCGTTTGAAGCCTTCATGCTAATTTGTAAAAGGTTGGCGAGATTTTCATTATCAAGGCTAGCTTCACCATTATTATCCACTTTTATGGCAAGGTAATGGGTGTTACGATCAAGATAATCCATGCCCTCTAGGTCTACGTAGTTGTCAGCTTTAAAATCAAGCGCCGCTAATTGATAAACAAATCGAATATTTAGAGCTTTGCCATAGTCTGTTTCAAGAACCTTTTGTTGTTCTTCCACCAGTCCTTGAAAGAAGTCTTGGAAGTTATCATGATAAGTAGCCTTGACTTCGTATTGGTAGGTATCTACAGATGGGGACATAAATTTCAAATAAACCATGTCGCCCTCCACCTTATAGTCCTCAAGAGTATAGGCACCTGCTTTTCCTAATGCATTAGTGTTGACCTTGAAAAACATAGGTGCATAAATTTTGAGAGGATATTTTTCTCCTTTATATTCAAAGACGGTATCATTTGAAAAATTCGGACGGATTTTAGTTAACTCAGGGACTAAATATTCGTTCCAAATCTTATCAAATAACTCTTCTTGATTGCTAGCACCCGCTGATTTCACAACTAGATCAAGGTTTTCTTGGTTGACAAAGACAGCGTCCACTAGCTTGAGAGCAGCTTGAACCTTAGGATCAGAAATTTCTTTTTTCTTTTTCTCGAGATTCTCAGCCGCCTCTTTAGTACGCTCCAAAGTTTTATTAAATTGACTGCCACTGTTTGTTTCAACAAAGGTTCTCTCATAGTTGGTAGGTTCAACTTTGGCATTCCAGTCAAATGAAGCAGCAGGACCAGTTACATCTTTCTTATGGTAGGTTGCTGTCTCTGTATTTGTAGTACCTTCTGTATTGCTTGTAGCAGTGGTTGATGGTTTAGATGAACAGCCGACGAGGCCAAATGCTAAAATTGTAGCAGTGGTTAGAAAATAAACTCTAAACTTTTTTCTCACGGTAGTCTCCTTTTCCAAAAACGTTTATTGTATAGTATCAATTATACCATTCTCTTCATTTTTTTGTATGATTTATTAGAAAAAGCTTTTATTGATGACTGCATACTTTTAAGCGAGTATTTGAAAGCTTCCGACACTCTTGAAGGATAATCTCCAAAGGATTTTTATCAATTTTTACTTGTAATAGTCTTTAATAGAAATTCAGTGGGTTTTCAAGAAAATTTTCCAATCAATTTTCTTGAAAACCTTTCCTTCTTCTGATAGACTAATACATAGTTTGAAAAAAGGAGACTTATCATGAAAAAATTTGTTGCTGAATTAATCGGTACATTTATGCTTGTGTTCATCGGAACAGGAGCTGTTGTTTTTGGAAATGGGCTTGATGGCCTTGGACACCTTGGAATTGCTTTTGCCTTTGGTTTGGCAATCGTAGTAGCAGCTTTCTCAATCGGAACTGTTTCAGGTGCTCACTTGAACCCAGCAGTTTCAATCGCTATGTTTGTAAATAAACGCTTGTCATCAAAAGATCTTGTTAACTACATCCTTGGACAAGTGGTTGGAGCTTTCCTTGCGTCAGCTGCGGTATTCTTCCTCTTGTCTAACTCAGGCATGTCAACTGCTAGTCTTGGTGAAAATGCCTTGGCAAACGGTGTCACAGTCTTTGGTGGATTCTTGTTTGAAGTCATCGCAACTTTCTTGTTTGTCCTAGTTATCATGACTGTCACTTCAGCAAGCAA
>CAUVUZ010000061.1:0-8283 GCA_963555095.1 uncultured Streptococcus sp.
ACCTCAACGAAGGTTTCTCTGGTGGTGAGAAAAAACGTAATGAAATTCTTCAACTCTTGATGTTGGAACCAACTTTTGCCCTCTTGGATGAGATTGACTCAGGTCTTGATATTGACGCTCTTAAAGTTGTATCGAAAGGTGTCAATGCTATGCGTGGCGAAGGTTTTGGTGCTATGATCATCACACACTACCAACGTCTTTTGAACTACATCACACCAGACGTGGTCCACGTGATGATGGAAGGTCGTGTGGTCCTTTCTGGTGGTCCAGAATTGGCTGCTCGTTTGGAACGTGAAGGATACGCAAAATTAGCTGAAGAACTTGGCTACGACTACAAGGAAGAATTGTAATTCCCTCGTATCTTTTAGGAGAAGTAAATGACTAAAGAAACTATTAAACTTTTTTCAGAAATGCACGCTGAACCAAGCTGGTTGTCCGACCTCCGCCAAAAAGCTTTTGATAAGATTGAGAGTTTGGAATTACCAGTCATTGAGCGTGTGAAATTTCACCGTTGGAATCTGGGAGATGGAACCATTACAGAAAGTGAGCCGTCAGCAAATGTTCCAGATTTCACAGCTCTAGACAATCACTTGAAATTGGTTCAAGTAGGAACCCAAACTGTTTTTGAACAAATTCCAGTTGAGTTAGCTGAACAAGGTGTTGTCTTCACAGATTTTCACTCAGCTTTAGAAGAAATTCCAGAACTTATTGAGGAATTCTTCATGTCATCTGTTAAGTATGACGATGACAAGTTGGCAGCCTACCACACAGCATATTTTAATAGTGGTGCTGTTCTCTACATTCCTGATAATGTTGAGATTGCTGAGCCAATCGAAGGTATTTTCTACCAAGACAGCGATAGTGATGTGCCGTTTAACAAGCATATCCTTATCATTGCTGGTAAAAACAGCAAGATTAGTTATCTTGAACGTCTAGAGTCTCGTGGCGAAGGTAGTGCCAAAGCAACTGCCAATATCACAGTGGAAGTCATTGCATGTTCTGGCGCTCAAGTGAAGTTTGCAGCGATTGATCGTCTTGGTGATAATGTCACTGCCTACATTAGCCGTCGTGGTAAGTTGGGCAACGATGCCAGCATTGACTGGGCGATTGGTGTCATGAACGAAGGAAATGTCGTTGCGGACTTTGATAGCGATTTGATTGGGAACGGTAGCCATGCCGACCTGAAAGTGGTAGCTCTTTCAAGTGGCCGTCAGATTCAAGGGATTGATACCCGCGTAACCAACTATGGCTGCAACTCAATCGGAAATATCCTCCAACATGGGGTTATTCTTGAAAAAGCAACTTTAACTTTCAACGGTATCGGCCACATTATCAAGGGTGCCAAGGGAGCAGATGCCCAACAAGAGAGTCGAGTTCTTATGCTTTCTGACCAAGCACGTTCAGATGCCAACCCAATTCTTTTGATTGATGAAAATGACGTAACTGCAGGTCACGCGGCCTCTATCGGTCAGGTAGATCCAGAAGACATGTACTACCTTATGAGCCGTGGCTTGGACAAGGCAACTGCAGAGCGTTTGGTTGTTCGTGGTTTCCTTGGCTCTGTTATCGTTGAGATTCCAGTCAAGGAAGTTCGTGATGAAATGATTGCAACGATCGAAGAAAAATTGTCAAAACGCTAAGGGGAAGCCTATGTTAGATGTAGAAGCGATTCGTAAGGATTTTCCAATTTTAGACCAGATTGTTAACGATGAACCTCTGGTATATCTGGACAATGCTGCGACGACACAAAAACCACTAGCCGTTCTGGAAACAATCAACCGCTACTATGAGCAGGACAATGCCAATGTTCACCGTGGTGTTCATACCTTGGCTGAGCGAGCAACAGCTTCTTATGAAGCTGCTCGTGAAACCATTTGTAAGTTCATCAACGCAGGTTCAACAAAGGAAGTTCTCTTCACCAGAGGAACGACAACCAGCCTTAACTGGGTGGCACGCTTTGCTGAGGAAATTCTGACTGAGGGAGACCAGGTCTTGATTTCTATCATGGAACACCATTCCAATATCATTCCTTGGCAGGAGGCCTGTCGCAAGACTGGAGCAGAGCTGGTCTATGTTTATCTCAAAGATGGAGCTCTGGATATGGATGACTTGCGATCTAAATTGACTGATAAAGTCAAGTTTGTCTCCCTAGCTCATGCTTCAAATGTTCTTGGTGTGGTCAATCCGATCAAGGAAATTACTCAATTAGCCCACCAAGTTGGAGCCATCATGGTGGTGGATGGTGCCCAGTCTACACCTCATATGAAGATTGATGTCCAGGCCTTGGATGTGGACTTCTTTGCCTTTTCAGGTCACAAGATGGCTGGTCCTACTGGTATCGGTGTTCTTTATGGCAAAGAAAAGTATTTGGAACAAATGTCACCAGTTGAATTTGGCGGCGAGATGATTGATTTCGTCTATGAGCAATCTGCTAGTTGGAAGGAATTGCCTTGGAAATTTGAGGCTGGAACGCCAAATATGGCAGGTGCTATCGGACTTGCTGCAGCAGTGGATTATCTAGAAAAGATTGGTATAGAGGCCATTGAAGCCCATGAACAGGAATTAATCTCATACGTATTTCCAAAACTGCAGGCAATCGAAGGATTGACCATTTACGGTTCGCAAGACTTGGCTCAACGGTCAGGTGTCATTGCCTTTAACCTAGGTGATCTTCATCCCCATGACCTAGCTACAGCACTTGATTATGAAGGAGTAGCAGTTCGTGCAGGTCATCATTGCGCACAGCCTTTGCTTCAGTATTTGGAAGTCCCAGCAACAGCTCGTGCAAGTTTTTATATCTACAATACCAAGGCAGATTGTGACAAGTTGGTCGATGCCCTACAAAAGACAAAGGAGTTTTTCAATGGCACTTTCTAAACTAGATAGCCTTTATATGGCAGTGGTAGCGGACCATTCGAAAAATCCACATCACCAAGGAAAGTTAGAAGACGCTGAACAAATCAGTCTCAACAATCCAACCTGTGGCGATGTCATCAACCTATCTGTCAAGTTTAATGAAGAAGACCGTTTGGAAGATATTGCTTTTCTAAATTCAGGTTGTACCATCTCAACTGCCTCTGCTAGTATGATGACAGATGCTGTTTTAGGGAAGACCAAGCAAGAAATTCTAGAACTTGCAACCATCTTTTCTGAAATGGTTCAAGGTCAAAAGGATGACCGCCAAGACCAACTCGGGGATGGTGCCTTCTTGTCAGGTGTTGCCAAATTCCCGCAACGGATAAAGTGTGCAACCCTAGCTTGGAACGCTCTTAAGAAGACAATTGAAAATCAAGAAGATAAATAAGAAACATAGAAATATATAATGAAAGAAAGGATATTATGGCTGAAGAAAGAGTAGAACCAAAACCAATTGATCTTGGTGAATATAAATTTGGTTTCCATGATGATGTAGAGCCTGTCCTATCGACAGGAAAAGGACTCAACGAAGGTGTTATTCGTGAATTATCTGCTGCCAAGGGTGAGCCAGAGTGGATGTTAGAATTCCGTTTGAAGTCTTATGAAACCTTCAAGAAAATGCCTATGCAAACTTGGGGAGCGGACTTGTCAGAGATTGACTTTGATGACTTGATCTACTACCAAAAACCATCTGATAAACCAGCCCGTTCTTGGGATGATGTACCTGAAAAGATTAAAGAAACCTTTGAACGTATCGGTATTCCAGAAGCTGAACGTGCTTATCTAGCAGGAGCCTCTGCTCAGTACGAGTCAGAAGTGGTTTACCACAACATGAAAGAAGAATTTGAGAAGTTAGGTATTATCTTTACAGATACGGATTCTGCCCTCAAGGAATACCCAGACTTGTTTAAACAATACTTCGCTAAGTTGGTACCGCCGACTGATAACAAGTTGGCAGCACTTAACTCAGCAGTATGGTCAGGTGGGACTTTTATCTACGTACCAAAAGGGGTTAAAGTGGATATTCCACTTCAAACCTACTTCCGTATCAACAACGAAAATACAGGTCAGTTTGAACGTACCTTGATTATCGTTGACGAGGGAGCAAGTGTCCACTACGTAGAAGGATGTACAGCACCAACATATTCAAGCAACAGCTTGCACGCTGCCATTGTAGAAATCTTCGCCTTGGACGGAGCTTACATGCGTTATACAACAATCCAAAACTGGTCTGATAATGTCTATAACTTGGTAACGAAACGTGCCAAAGCCTTGAAAGATGCTACTGTTGAGTGGATTGATGGGAACTTGGGAGCTAAAACGACTATGAAATACCCATCTGTTTACCTAGATGGAGAAGGTGCGCGTGGAACCATGCTCTCTATCGCCTTTGCTAATGCAGGGCAACACCAAGACACGGGTGCTAAGATGATCCACAACGCTCCACATACAAGCTCGTCTATCGTGTCTAAATCCATCGCTAAAGGCGGAGGAAAGGTGGACTACCGTGGACAAGTAACCTTTAACAAAAACTCTAAGAAATCTGTTTCTCATATCGAGTGTGATACCATTATAATGGATGACTTATCAGCGTCAGATACTATTCCATTTAATGAAATTCACAACTCGCAAGTTGCTTTGGAACACGAAGCCAAGGTATCTAAGATTTCAGAGGAACAACTCTACTACCTCATGAGTCGTGGTTTGTCAGAATCTGAAGCAACCGAGATGATTGTCATGGGATTTGTCGAACCCTTCACAAAAGAACTTCCAATGGAATACGCAGTTGAGCTGAACCGCTTGATTAGCTATGAAATGGAAGGGTCTGTTGGGTAAGAATATGCAAAATCTGAACAGGAATCCTTCCTGTTCAGATTTTTTTCAAAAAAGAACCTAATAAATATTCACAAAAGTGCTTTTATATGGTAAAATAAAACAATTACATTTAGTGGAGATGAAGTATGAATATTTTTAGAACCAAGGATGTTAGTCTGAGACAGACAGAGATGCATCGCCATTTGAAATTGTGGGATTTGATTCTATTAGGAATCGGTGCTATGGTAGGGACGGGGATTTTCACCATTACAGGAACAGCGGCAGCTACACTAGCTGGTCCATCACTAGTGGTTTCCATCGTGATTTCTGCCCTATGTGTTTCTCTATCAGCCCTCTTTTTTGCAGAATTTGCCTCTCGTGTTCCTGCTACAGGAGGCGCTTATAGTTATCTCTATGCGATTTTAGGAGAATTGCCAGCCTGGATTGCTGGCTGGTTGACCATCATGGAATTTATGACAGCTGTTTCAGGTGTGGCGTCTGGTTGGGCAGCTTATTTTAAGGGCTTACTCAGTAATTATGGTATTTCCATGCCCCAAGCCTTAAATGGTACTTTTAACCCCGAACAAGGCACCTATATCGACCTTTTACCTATTTTGGTGCTTGCTTTGGTAACAGGATTGGTTTTATTAAATTCCAAGGCAGCCTTACGCTTTAATTCGCTTTTAGTGGTCTTGAAATTCTCAGCTCTCGCCTTATTTATCCTAGTTGGTATTTGGTATATCAAACCTGAAAATTGGTCGAATTTTGCTCCTTTTGGTTTTGGTCAGCTTTATGGAGGAAGTACTGGGATTATGGCAGGTGCATCTTTGATGTTCTTCGGTTTTCTCGGTTTTGAGTCGATTTCCATGGCAGTTGATGAAATTCAAAGTCCGCAAAAAAATATTCCTCGCGGAATTGTGCTTTCTCTGACAATTGTCACTATTCTCTATGCCTTGGTAACAATAGTATTGACTGGGATTGTTCACTATAGCAAACTCAATGTGGACGATGCAGTGGCCTTTTCATTGCGTAGTATCGGAATTGGCTGGGCAGCCAATTATGTTTCGCTCGTAGCCATTCTTACCCTGATAACGGTATGTATTTCCATGACCTACGCTCTGTCTCGAATGATTTACAGCTTAGCACGTGATGGACTTTTACCTCAAAGTTTTAAACAGCTAAGTAAAACTAGCCGAGTTCCAAAGAATGCGACCATCTTAACAGGAGTTGCTTCAGCCATTGCAGCAGGAGTCTTTCCGCTAGCCAGTATCGCTGCCTTTTTAAATATCTGTACGCTAGCTTATCTCATTTTGCTTGCCTACGGTATTATCAAGCTCAGAAAGGATAAGGGCGTGCCAAAAGAAGGAGAATTCAAAACTCCTTTAGTGCCACTTTTGCCAATCCTTTCCATTCTTATCTGTCTTTCCTTTATGCTTCAGTATACCAAGGAAACATGGATTGCCTTTGGACTTGCTTTGTTGGTTGGACTAGTGATTTACTTTACTTATGGCTATCGTCACTCTACACTTTCTGAAGAAGAATAAAAGCTGGGAATTCCCAGCTTTTTTAATCTTTTACATAAGTAAATCCTTCCCCCAGAATTTCATGAGCCTCTGTGATGGTGATAAAGGCTTGAGGATCGACTTGGTGAATCACATCCTTCATTTTAACGATTTCATTTCGACCGACGATACAGTAGATAATTTTTAAATCCTTTTTGCTGTAGTAACCTTGACCAGATATAAAGGTTACGCCGCGTCCGAGTTCATCGTTAATTTTTTCGGCTAACCGATCTGGAAATTGAGTTATAATCATAAATCCTTTACCAGCATAACCTCCTTCACCGATCAGGTCAATAACACGAGCGATGATAAAGTCAAATAAGAGGGTATAAGTCACTAGGCGCAAATCTTGGAAGATAATCAAAATCAACATTAGAATAATGAAATCAAGCGAGAAAAGCAATTTTCCAATTGAAATATTGGTGTATTTGTTGAGGATGCGAGCAACAATATCTGATCCACCTGTTGTACCACCAGCATTAAAGATAATTCCTAAACCAACTCCCAGTAAAACACCAGAAACTAAAGAGACAATAATGAGATCACCTTGCAAATCAAATTGTAAAGGAATTCGTTCAAAGACAGCAAGCCAGATCGAGAGGGAAATGGTTCCCAAAAGGCTGGAGTAGAGAGTTTTGGGACCAAATATCTTCCAAGCGAGGATAAAGAGAGGGATGTTAATCAAGAGATTCATCACTGAGACAGGAATTTTAAAGAGATAGAAGGTAATCAATGTGATACCAGTTGCTCCGCCTTCAAACAAATGATGAGGAACTACAAAATAGGTAAGACCAAAGGCATAAATAGCTGCCCCAAGTATGATAGTGACAATAGGCTGAACTTTTCGGATCATGATTCTCCCTCGCTTTTCTATAGATAGATTATACCAAAATTCCAAGCTTTTTCATTGGATTCATCATGATTTTTTAACAATTTTTTGATATAATAAAAGTGATAAATCCCTATCTTATTGAGAAGAATAGAAAGATTGAAGATATGACACAAGTAAAAATTGTAACGGATTCCTCTGTTACTATTGAACCAGAAGTAGTTAAAGAATTAAATATCACCGTTGTTCCTTTATCTGTGATGATTGATGGTATCCTTTATTCTGATGCAGATTTGAAAGAGGGAGAATTCCTTCATCTCATGCAGCAAAGTAAAAACCTACCCAAAACCAGTCAGCCTCCAGTGGGAGTATTTGCTGAAGTTTTTGAAGAACTAGGTAAAGATGGTAGCCAGATTCTCGCTATTCACATGTCCCATGCACTATCTGGTACTGTTGAAGCTGCTCGCCAAGGAGCAAGCCTCTCTAGCGCTGATGTGACCGTTATTGATAGTTCTTTTACAGACCAGGCGATGAAGTTTCAAGTTGTTGAAGCTGCAAAACTTGCCCAAGAAGGAAAAGATTTGGAAACTATCCTAGCTCATGTAGAAGACGTCAAGAATCATACGGAACTCTATATCGGCGTTTCAACATTAGAAAACCTAGTTAAGGGTGGACGTATCGGACGTGTGACAGGATTACTAAGTTCACTCTTGAACATTCGTGTCGTCATGCAAATGAAGGAACATGAACTGCAACCTATTGTAAAGGGGCGCGGTGCTAAGACATTTAAAAAATGGCTTGACGAGTTGGCCGAGACCCTTTCTCATAAATCGGTTGCAGAGATTGGAATTTCCTACGCTGGTACCAATGAATGGGCAAATGAGATGAAGAATGTTTTACAAACTTATGTTGAAAAACCGATCTCAGTACTGGAAACAGGCTCTATCATTCAGACACATACAGGCGAAAATGCATGGGCTATCTTAGTTCGATATCATTCCTAAAAAAATAGAGAAAAATCGTTAGAAATAGCGTTTTTGACTTGACCTGTGGGCAATTTTAGGATATGATTATATTTGTTAATTAGAAATTATTTGGAGGAATTATTAACATGGCAAACAAACAAGATTTGATCGCTAAAGTAGCAGAAGCTACAGAATT